>JAZQSI010000139.1:0-3952 GCA_045629985.1 Eubacteriales bacterium | reverse complement strand
GTTGAGGTGAACGGAGATTCCTTCACGGCTTCCGTTCCGTCATGGCGTGCAACGAAGGATGTTACGATAAAGGCTGACATCATTGAGGAAATCACCCGTATTTACGGCTATGATAACTTCGCTATAAACACAGCTGCTGTTCCGCTCTATCCTGTCCGTGCGGCACAGGAGAAGACGGATGAGGAGAGAATCAAGGATCTTTTAGTAAAACGCTTCTCTCTCCACGAGCTTCATTCATACGTCTGGGCATACTACGATGAATTCAAGACTCTCGGAATCGAAGTCGAGCCGAATGTTGAGCTTATAAACGCTACAAACCCGAATATCAAAACAATCCGAAAGTCAATCGTTCCGACTCAGCTTTGTCAGGTGAAGTACAATACATCAATCTCTCCTGATTTCGGCGTTTTCGAAATTGGCAGAGTCGTCCGCGGTTATACAGAAGAAAACCTCTGCAATGAGCGCAAGATGCTTGCGGTAACCCTCTTCTCAAAAACAAAGGATATGGAAACACTCTACCTTGAGCTTGCGCGTATGATTGCCACTGTTGCAGACGAACTCAAGCACCGTCCGATTACCTTTGAAAAGGTAGAGGAGAAGAGCTCATACAAGCACCCGAAGAACTTAAACTCAATCATCTGCGATGGTGTACGCCTCGGTGAAATCGGTATTGTAAATCCGCAGGTTTCAAAGAAGATAGACAAGAAGGCAAACATCGTATTTGCGGAAATTGACGTTGCGCTCTTTGCAGAACTTACAAACGCAAGCATAAAGTACGAGGAGCCGTCAAAGTATCCTGAAATTGAAATCGACCTTTCGTTTGTATGTGATAAGTTTGCTCCCATCCGCGATGCTATTGCGGCGCAGAACTGTCCGCTTATCAAGCGAGTTTCGGTTGCTGACACATACATCGACGAAAACGGAAAGTCAATCACCGTCAGAATGGTATTCTCTTCAAATGAGCAGACGCTCACCCGTGAAGAGGTTATGGAAGTTGCAGATGCAATCATCGAAAACCTCAAGGGGAAAGGAATCGCTCTCAAGATGTAAAAGCAAGAAAAAGAAGAAAACCGAGAGGTGTTCTTCTTTTTTGCTTTTCAATCAGAGAATTTTGTGGTATTATATATTGTAGAAAAGTATTTCCTTGAAAAAAGGAGAGATTAAAAATGAGTGAAAAAATTTCCATTTACGGTATTTCATATGATAACGTTACGCTTCCTGAAGCTGCAGAACTTGCACACGAGATGCTTTCAGAACCCAAAAACCACATTGTTGTTACTCCCAATGCCGAGATAGCATATCTCGCGGCGGGGGATGACCGTCTTGGGCAAACTATCAATGCTGCTGACATTGTCGTAGCTGACGGTATTGGCGTTGTTTATGCGTCAAAAATCTACGGTACACCCGTTAAGGAAAAGGTCGCAGGCGTTGAGCTTGGCGAGCTTGTTCTCCGTGATGCGGCAGAATCGGGAGAGGGAATCTTTTTCCTTGGTGCAAAACCGGGAGTGGGTGACCTCGCGGCACAGAACCTCACGGAAAAGTATCCGGGGCTTAATTTTGTCGGTATCCGCGACGGATATTTCGACAACCACGACGAAATAGTTGAAGAAATCAACGCAAGCGGCGCAAAAATTCTCTTCGTTTGCCTTGGGGCGCCGAAGCAGGAGCTTTGGGCAGGTAAGTATAAGGATGCTCTCAACGTCCGTCTTACGCTCTGCCTTGGCGGTGCGCTTGATTCATACGCAGGCACTGTAAAACGCGCTCCGAAAATATGGATAAAGCTCGGGCTTGAATGGCTTTACCGCCTTATCCGTGAGCCGAAGCGTTTTGTGAGAATGCTTGCACTTCCGAAGTATATGTTCGCGGTAATATTTGACAGATTAAAACACCTTAAGGGGTAGGAAAGAGGTAAACCTGATGAAGGGTAAGCTTATTACCATAGAGGGAACAGACTGTTCGGGGAAGTCAACCCAGCTTGAGCTTTTGTGTAAAAGGCTCAAGCGCGAGAACGTTGACTTTAAGAAGGTTGCCTTTCCGAGATATGACAGTGAATCTTCCGCACTTGTGCGTATGTATCTCGGTGGAGAATTCGGCGAGAATGTAAGTGCTGTAAATCCTTACGCCGCATCCAGCTTCTTTGCGGTTGACCGTGTTGCGTCGTATCTTCGCGAGTGGAAAGATTACCTTGACCGTGGCGGAACAGTTCTTCTGGATAGATACACCACCTCTAATGCAATATATCAGGCGTCAAAGCTTCCTGAAAATGAGCGTGAGAAGTTTTGCGACTGGCTGTTTGATTTTGAATACAATCTCCTTGCGTTGCCTGCACCAAGTGCAGTTATTTTCCTTGATATGCCGCCCGCATCTGCCGAGAAGCTTATGAAAGGTAGAAATGAGAGCGAGGATATCCACGAAAAGGACAAAACCTATCTGAAAAATTGTTATGCGTCTGCATGTTCTCTTTCGGAAAGGTATGGCTGGCAGAGAATAGAGTGCACGGATTGTGAAAGAATTAAAAGTATAGAGGAGATTCACGAAGAGATTTTTGTGAAAATTTCGGAGATACTGGAAAATGCTTGAGTTTCGAAAACTTAAAACTGAAGATTTTGAAAGAAGCCATCCGCTTATGTATAAAAAAGGCTTCCGCAACAGCGAAAGCTCGTTTTTAACGCTCTATCTCTGGGCTGAGATGTACGGCACCGAGATTTGTATTGACGAAGATGCAATCTTTTTCCGTAGCGTTATGAACGGCAAAGCCTCTTATCTTTTTCCGTATGCAGAGGATGAAAGGCGTGCTTTAATAAAGCTTTTTGAGTTTGAAAAGGCAAATGGTAACGGGTTTGTTCAGTTCCACTCGTTAACGGAGAGAATGCGAGAGGTTTTGGAACGCGAATTTCCGTGCGAGCTGGAATATACAGAAAAACGTGCCTCGTTTGACTATATATATTCATCAGAAGAGCTTGCCAAACTTTCGGGTAAAAAATTCCACGGAAAGCGAGGACATCTCAAAAAGTTTCTCAAAAATTTTGAGGGAAGATACACCTGCCTTCCGCTAACTGAAGCGGATACAGATGACATTCTCGCTTTTCAGAAAAAGTGGATAGAGAAAGCGGGCGATAAGGACAGTGCCGAGACTTTGGAGTATGAGTCAAGGTCAATTTCAAAGCTTTTTGAAAACTTTTCATACTTTAATCTTCTTGGTGCGGTGCTTCGCGTTGACGGTGAGATTGTCGCATATTGCCTTGCGGCAAGGACGTGTGAAGACACCGTTGAGGTCATGGTGGAAAAGGCTGATTATAGCTTTGACGGTGCATACCAGATGATAAACAAATCCTTTGCCGAGTTCGTTTCGGACGAGGTAACATATTTAAACCGTGAGGATGATTTGGGTCTTGCGGGGCTTCGTAAGGCAAAGCTTTCTTACTATCCCGTAATGCTCATTGAAAAATACAGTGCGATATGGAAGAGATAATCAGAAAAGCTCGCGAGAGTGATATACCTGCGCTTAAAATGCTGTGGGATGAATGTTTTCCCGATGACAAGGAATACGCAGGATTTTTCTTTGAAAATATTTTCAAGCTCCCCTCGGCTCGCGTGTGCGAAGTCGGCGGTAAGGTGGTAGCGATGATACACGTCTTTCCCCGAAAGCTAAAGACGCCTGAGGGGGATTTGTCGGCAAAGTATATCTACGGTGTCGGCACGACAAAGTCGTCCAGGGGATGCGGAATTGCGGGGAGAATGCTCGAAGATGAAGCGAAGGATTGCGATGTGCTCCTTCTTATCCCACAGAGCGAGAGCCTCTTTGCGTTTTATAAAAAATACGGCTTTGATTTTCTTGCAAAAGTGAAAAAAGAAGAGGTCGCGCCCAACGGCAAGACGGAAATAAGACGGGCAACAGAAGCGGATATTTCGTATATCAATGAGGTTTACGAAAACGCCCTTAAGTCATCTG
>JAZQSI010000138.1:0-5153 GCA_045629985.1 Eubacteriales bacterium | reverse complement strand
AACGTATATGCAAAGCTTTCAAAGTACATCACAGAGCGTCCTGACGGCAAGGGTGGTATGGCAAAGTGCGAAACATGGGACAACGCAACTCTCATCTGCGACACAAAGGACAAGGACGGAAACAAGTTCCCGATTACCTTCGAGATGAAGAGAATGCAGCCGGGCGCTACAGACGACTGGTACCTCGAAGTTTACGGTATGGATATGTCAGTTAAGTTCTCCTCCTCCGATCCGAACGCTTTCTACTTCACTGAAAACATCGGTTCCGAGCAGGCATGGGCAAGACTCAACGTCGGCTTCAAGCCGCAGTTTAAGACTGCAACAGGTCCTATCTTTGAATTCGGCTTTACTGATGCTATCATGCAGATGTGGGCAGCGTTCATCTACGAAATCGCAGGCAAGGAAATAGAGTTCGGTTGCTTCACACCTGAGGAAACCGTAATTTCACATAAACTTCACACAGCAGCACTTCGCTCTGAAAAAGAGCAGGCTGTTATCAAGCTTTAATTAACAAATAAGGAGAAAAGTTATGTTAAAGAGCATTAAACGTTCACTTAAAGATCTCCTCGGTGCAGAATACATGGAGGCTGTCAAGTCCGTTGCTGTTGAAATCAACGGAATGGATGCGGCAGAAGCTGATTTTCTTGCAAACGAGCAGATAGAGTTTTTCCCCAATTCATACATTGAGAGAATGGACGCGCTTGCAAAGCGCACGGGCGAGAAGCTCGTTGCAGGCTTTAAAAATAACGAAAACGGCGCACCTACCGATTCTTTCGCAAAAGCTGCACATTCGTGCATGGCACCTATCGGAGGCTTTGGTTGCACACGTATCGGCGAGGACGGCAAGGCATACCTCATCGCAAAGAGCGAGCACTACCATGCTTCTCTCGGTCACAACTTCCCCGGTTACAAGCTTATCAACAACGCGCGCAAGCTCGGCATTCTGAATGCAACTCATAACAACACAAGAGGCTACATCACACGTCTTGCTGAAAGACGCATCGTTGCCGCCGCAAACGGCACAAACAACGATGCTGAGATTGATAAAATCCTTGCATCAAAAGAGCCGCACGTGCTTAATAGAATCATCAACCTCGAGACAGGAAGCCTTGCAGCAGAAGCAGGTATCAAGATGATGCTCGCACGCTTCTACCGTCTTGACGGAAGCTATGAGGCTCCCGTATATGACGGCAAGATCCCCGTATTCCTCGTTATGGAAGACAACAAGGAAGGTCTTGGCGCAAACTACCACGGCACAACCGTTATTGCTCAGACTCTCCGCGGTATGTGGCCTGAATTCTACGCAAAGTGCGAAGAAAACGAAATTTATCGCGTAGTAAGCGTAAAGAAGAACGACATCGCAGACTTTGAAGCAAAGATAAAGAAATACAACAGCGGCAAGTACAAAACTGCAGGCTTCATGCACGAAATTATCCTCATGAACTATGCGGGAATCCGCCTTACAAAGGACTTCCTCCAGGCGGCTCATAAGCTTTGCCGCGATACTGATACCTTCACAATGGTTGACGAAATCCAGTCCTGCATGTGGTATGACGGAATGTTCCTCTTCCGTCTCTATGACCTCCATCCGGACTTTGTAATCATCGGCAAGGGCTTCCCTGGTGGCGAGTACCCTGCAAGCAAGGTTCTCACAACCGCTCCTGCTGACAGCCTCAACCAGTTCGGTGCTCTCGTCACAAACGGTCAGGAAGAACTCGCAAGCCTTGCATACCTCATCACAATGGAATTTGTTGCCGCAAACGGTGATGAGATGACAAAGATGGGAGATATGCTTGAAAACGGTGTTCGCGCACTCGCTGCAAAATATCCCGAAATTCTTCCGCCGCCCGAAGGTCTCGGTCACCTTTCCGCAATTCACTTTAAGAGTGTCGAGAAAGCGGCAGAGTTCACAAAGATTATGAACGATATGTGCGTTGATATCAGTGCACAGCTCTATAAGCCTGACTGTCCGCCTGCAGTTCTCCTCAAGCCGCCCGTCATCACAGACGAGGCAATAATCGAAGTAATCCTTGCAAAGATCGAGGAAGGACTTCTTAAACTTAAGTAAGGGAGAAACAAAAATGAAAATAGGATATTTACCGTTATACATAAAGCTTTATGACGACATCGGCTCCAAGCGTGAGGCTATGGAGAAGTTCTACAACGACACAGCACGTCTTTTCGAGGAAAAGGGTCTTGAGGTTGTTAAGTGCGACTTCTGCCGCATAAAGCCTGAATTCGAAAAAGCAATCGCTGACTTTGAGGCGGCTGGTGTTGATGCCATCGTCACATGGCATGCAGCATATTCCCCGTCACTTGAGTCAATCGATGCACTTATCGGAACTTCTCTTCCGATAATCGTTTTTGACTCCACTCCGACATTTGAATTCACACCCGAGGGCGGCCCTGCTCCGCTTATGGCAAACCACGGCATCCACGGTGTTATGGATATGTGCAGCATGCTTACACGCTTTGGTAAGCCGTATGCACTCGCTGTAGGACACATCGACAATTCCGATGTTATCGACCGCGTTTACGGCTTCGTCCGCGCAGCAGTCGCGGCAAAGAAGCTTTCTGAGATGAAGGTCGGTCTCATCGGTGGTGGTTTTAAGGGAATGGGCGACTTCGCAGTTGACCCGCATGAGCTCAAGGCACGCTTTGGATTCAGCGTTGAAGAAGCAGATTTTGACCGCATCGAAGAAATAAGAAATGCTGTTACGGGTGCCGAAATTGCAGATGAAATCGCAGAGCAGCACAAGCTTTACGACTTTGACGACAACATTATCGAAGAAGAATACAACGATTTTGTAAAGTCTTGCCTTGCACTTCGCAAGTTCCTTGACGAAAAAGGCTACACGGCTTTCTCCGCAAACTTCTTAAATGTCGGCAAGCTCGGCACAATGCCGTTCGTTGAGTGCTGCAAGGCTCTTGAGCGCGGCATCGGATATGCCGGCGAGGGTGACGCTCTTACTGCGGCGTTCACGGGCGCATACCTTTCAGTTAACCCTGAAACAAACTTCGTTGAAATCTTCTGCCCTGACTGGAAGAGCAACAACGTCTTTATGAGCCACATGGGTGAAATGAACTACCGCATTGCGGCTACAAAGCCGTTCATCTCACGTACAGGAGCAACATACGTTAACGGTACAAGACCGTACGCAGGATATACCAGAATGAAGGCAGGCCGCGGCGTTTACTTTAACGTTAGCCGTGATGCAGACGGATATAAGCTTGTTATCGCTCCCGCTGCAATGCTTCCCGCAGAAAATGACAACTTCCCTCGCACAATGCGTGGCTGGATGCAGCCTGAAACATCGGCTTCAACCGCAGAGTTCCTCGAAAAACTCAGCCGCAACGGCGCAACGCACCACAGCACCTTTGTTTACGGCGCAACAGCCGAAGAAATTGAATTCTTCGGTCATCTCCTCTCAATGAAGATTGTAAATATATAAACGGGAGGGAACTTTTGTGCGATATCTCATAGGTCTCGACATCGGAACATCGTCAATCAAAGGCGTTTTGATGTCGGTTGACGGAAAAATCAAAAAAGAGGCACACGCTTCCTTTACATACGAAACTGCAGGTGCAATAGTCGAAATTCCGGCAGAGAGATTCATCGCTTCCTGCGTTTCCGCTATAAAGACTCTCGCAGATGCCGCATCAGACGGCGAAATCTGCGGCCTCTGCTCTGCTTCAGCAAGCGGAAACATCGTTCTTATCGGCAAGGACGGTAAACCGTCCACTCCCATCATCAACTGGCAGGATAAGCGAGTTGACGGAGAACCGCGTGAGATTCTCGGAGATATGGACCTTGATGCATTTTATAAACGCATCGGCTGGCCGTTTGGCGGTAAAGCATTCCCGCTTGCACAAGCTTGCTACATAAAGAAGCATAACCCCGAACTTCTCAAAAACTGCGGAAAACTTACTATGAGCACGGAATATCTCTACTACGTTATGACGGGAAAGTGGGGTATTTCAGGTTCTGCAGGAACTCCGTTTTACTTTATCGACCAGGTCACGGGAAAATATATTCCCGAGCTTCTTGAAGCACTCGGACTTGACGAAAGCTGTTTCCCGCCCGTTATGCCGTGTGGCAGCATCCTTGGAACTACTACCGAGGAATTCTCTTCAAAAACAGGCATACCTGCCGGAATCCCCGTTATACTTGGTACATTCGACCATCCTTCTGCGGCAAGAGGAGCAGGCGTTCTCAGTGAGGGAGAGCTTCTTCTTTCGTGCGGTACTTCCTGGGTTGGTTTCTTCCCTATACGCGACCGTGAACGAATCGCAAACGCGAAGATGCTCATTGACCCGTTCCTTTCTCCGAACGGATGCTGGGGTGCAATGACGAGCGTTGCATCGGTTTCCGCAAGAATCAAGCTTTATGTTGACAAATACATCGAGAAGTCCAACACGGCCTTTGACACACTCTCTCTTCTCGCGAAAAAGAGCGTTGCGGGGGCCGGCGGTCTCTCTATCAACCTTTTTGATGAACCGAACGACGAGAAGATTCTCGCTTTCCCGAAAGAGCACATAGCACGCGCAATCTGCGAGGGTGCTGTAAACCTTCTCAAGGCAAAGCTTGATTCACTCAAGGAAATCGGCATCAGTGCAGAGAGCGCTGTTATGGTTGGCGGCCCGTCCGAAAATCCTGTGCTCGTAGAGCTCATATCCGAGATGTGCGGTTTCCCCGTAAAGGTAACTCACGGAGCATCTGCAGGTGCTGTCGGTGCGGCAATAATGGCAGGTATCGGAATCGGCGAATACGAGGACGAATACCACGCCCAAAGCATAATGAAAGGTGATAAATAATGGCTAATTTGCAGATTACAGAATACGATAAACACGTATACGAAACTGAACTCCGTGACTTTTTGCCCGATGAGTTCATAGATTTTCACACTCACATCGAGGAAGATAACTACGTTCCGCAAGGCGACCACAACGGCGGTTCTTCCTGGACCGACCTCGTTGCCGGTTCAAGAACCGCAGAGGCTTTGTTCGATAATTACAAGGCAATGTTCCCCGACAAGAACGTCAAGGCACTTCTCTTCGGCGGTTGTCTTTGCGACATCGACGATGTAAACAAATACGTCCGCGAAAAGGGAATTGAATATGATTGCCCGACACTTTACCGCACGCATTATGCA
>JAZQSI010000137.1:0-13039 GCA_045629985.1 Eubacteriales bacterium | reverse complement strand
TACCTTTTACGGGTTTAATGTTAGTGTGGAACCCTTCTACAATATGACAGGGATAGACTACAAAACATTACAGGAATGGTTAAGCTGCGGACGTTCCAAACTTCTACAAAAGATGCAAGAAACCGCCAAAAGTGATACACTTTCCCGCTTTGATAATAGCACGATCCCGATTTTAAACCTTGCAAGCGCAAATTACAAATACAAGCTACAGACGCCGCTCGAAGATCGTCAGCAAGTGGCAGCCGTTGAGGTTTTACCCGATCTGCTACAGCTACCCGGAACGGAGAAAAAGCCGGGTTTGCAGGGGTAAAAACATAAAAAATCCACCATACACGGACAAGCAATATTTGATAGGTTATAAATAACCGCCTAAAATCCTTATTTTTCAAGGGTTTGGGCGGTTTTCTTATTTTCGGCATCATTTCGCATAACTTTGGTTTAGCGAAAAGATACAGGAAAACAAGCCCCAACTTGTCAATTATTGCTTTTTCTTTTCTGTCCGTCTTTTGCTGACGTTCCCCGGCTTGCCGTGATCCGTTTTTATGTGGGGAACCTCCCTGGGGGTTTATAGGAAAATGCCCCACCCCACGCCACTTAACCCCCTCAGTAGAGCCAAAACAAAAATCCCAATCATTAGACAGTACATAACCACTACATTACCCAAAGTATAGGGGTGGAATAAATATAAACTGCTAAAAGCTAAAGGTATCAGAGGTACATAACACTACGTTAAGTAAAGTTAAGTAGGTATTTAACACTACAGGAGGTAAAGTTAAGGACAGTATATATAATATACATACGTTAAAGGTACATAAGGTACATAACTATGGGTATAGTAAAGTTAAAGAGAGGGGGCGGTAGCCCTTTTTTAGGTTCTGGGAAAAATAAAAAATATATCCGTGTCCGCCTGATAGACAAGGGTTTAAGGGATAGTATCTTACTTTTGGCATGACAATACCTCTGCCCGTGGTAAATAGGGGTATGGCGAAATGGGCTATACCCTGAACGCTGCGGGGAAAGGGCATAAGGAGGGTGACTATGGGTCGGCAGCTTGAGCGTAGGGATAATCGTTTAAGGGAAACTGTAACGGATGACAACAAGTGTAGGTGGCTGTATAACGAGGTCTGTTGTAACGATAGTTCGGAGTGGCTTGCCGATTTTCCGCACGAATTTTGTGACCGTTGTCGGTATTTTGCGAAGGAGCGAAAGTGAATGTACGGATTCTGCAATCGGACTGACGGGATTGAGCGTTCTTGGGAGCGTCATTGGATGACAAAAGAGCAATGGGAGAGCGTAGTCTTGGAAATGCCGGAATATGCGTATGTAGACCCTGTGATGTATGCCAAATGTGCGAAGAAGTTAGGGATGTCATATTCGACATTCTGGAAGTGGTACAACGTTTGGTATGGGTTAGGCAAGGATTGTAGCATTTTGCCGTTTATCAAGACGGAGAAAGAGATAAAGGCAAGGGATGACGAGAGAAGAAATAGACAAAAGGCTGTCGGAGTATCAGACCTACCAAAAATGGAATGGGGCAGATGAAAAACTTGTAGCGGCTATGGAAATGGCGGTACGGCTTGCGGACGAGTTTAAAGACCCGGCATACACGATAGACGTAGCGCATCGGGCCATGCAAGTGATCCGTGACTATATCCGGGCGAAATCGCATTGCAGCTTTGAACAGCTTGAACAGTATTCACAGGACATAAAACAGGGCTATAAAATCATTCTGCAATACTACGGGTGTATGAGGTATGCGGCAAAGTACGAGTTAGATAGCTTCTGCCTGTATATTGAGCGATACCGTCCACGGAAAGAGCGTTTTTACGAGCCGAGACGAAAACAGTTGAAGATGATTGTTGATGCGATTCAGGACTTGGAAGATGACAAACTTGACGAGTTGTATCTCCACCAACCCCCCAGAACAGGAAAATCGGCTATCGTGACAATGGCTACAACGTGGCATATTGCAAGGAATGACGAACCCTCGAACCTGTATGTGACCTACTCGAACACTTTAGGTGGTGCGTTTGTAGATGGTGTACAGGAAATCATAAAAGACCCGACATACGCCTTTAGTGAGGTATTCCCGTATGAGAACATAGCGCACACGGATAGCGAAGCGCATAGGCTAAACCTGACAAGGCGAAAGAAATACGCAACGCTTTCGGGTCGAGGTATGGAAGCCGGATTGAACGGTATGTTTGATGCAAAGGGTTGGCTGATACTTGATGACCTGCACGAAGGTATTAACGAGGTGCTTAATCAGGACTTGCTTGCGAAAAAGCTAAAGTTTTTCAACAACAATGTGCTTTCAAGACAGAAACAGGGGTGTAAGATTCTCGGAATAGGCACAATCTGGTCACTTAATGACATTTTCTGCACAAGGCATGAATTTCTTGAGGCGGGCTTGGCGGCACCGGGTACACGTTTCAAGATAATCAAAATCCCGGCTATGAACGAGAAAGACGAATCGAACTTCGACTACGATTACGGTGTTGGCTTTTCAACGGAGAAATACAGGGAGATAAGGGCAAGGTTTGAAAATGACGGTGATATGGCATCTTGGATGGCTCAATATATGCAAGAGCCTGTTGAACGTGAAGGTGCGGTATTCTTGCCGGACGATATGCGGTACTATAACGGCATCTTGCCGAATGAAACGCCCTTAAAGGTCTGTTGTGCGTGTGACGTAGCGTTAGGTGGTGACGATTATCTGTCATTCCCGATAGCTTATGTTTACGAGGACGGTTCGGTTTACATAGACGATGTGGTTTATGACAATTCCGAGAAGAAGTTTACGAAACCGCAAGTGGTAGACAAGATCATTGAACACCATGTCACTTCGGGATATTTTGAAGCAAATCAAGGCGGGGAGGGTTACAAGGATGAAGTCAATCAAGCACTTTTGGAGAAAGGCATCAAGATTAACCTACGGTCAGAGTATGCACCTACTGACAAGCGTAAGGCACAGCGTATATGGGATAAAGCGGGGTCAATCAGGGAATACTACTTCCGAGATCCATCGTGCCGGAACAAGCCGTACAGGATGTTTATGACAAATCTGTTCAGTTTCAACTTCAAGGCTAACCAAAAGCACAAGCACCAGGATGCTGCCGACAGTTTAGCTTCGCTTGCGTACTTCCTTGAAGGCACTTGGGCTAATGCGAAGGTTGAAGCTGCGATCAACCCATTCAGGAGGAAACAGTATGGGTATTAAGAGCGATTGGTACTTGCTTGACGATGACGAGAAAGCGATTCAGAGCCTACGGGAGAGGATAGAGAGCCTTGTAACGATAGCCACAAGGACTACGAGGGGCTTTGAAGCGACAGGTAGCCGCAAGATAGGCGGTACGAAAGACAAAAATGCTGACATAGTGCTGAAAATCATGGAATTAGAGGACGAGTTAGCGGAACTTGACTACGATTATCGGATTTCAAGGTGTTCGCTGATCGTGAACATAGCCAACGTGCCGAAGGAATACCGCAAGATATTCATAGACCGATACCTGAAAGGCATGAGTTTGAACGAAACGGCAAGGGCAAACGGCATCACGAAGATGACAGTTTGCAGGATTTTGAAAAATTTTTAAAAAACACTTGACAATGTTACACCCTATGTGGTATATTTGCTATGATGGGTGAACTATGAAAAGGTAGTTTTTTGGTTCGCCTTTTATTTTTTGACAGCCGATATGACGTTATATGACGTTATGTTGGCTTTTTTATGCACAAAAGACGGAGGCAAACGATGAACAGACAGCGTTTTCAGGATTTAGTCAAGGGTCAGTACGGACGGAAAATTGCATATGTGGATTTCACGGAAGTTACACCCGGTAACGTTCTGAAAATCTTTAACGAGGGTGTAAGATGCCTGAATTGGAATCGTCCGGCTATCCGTTATCTGCATGACTACTACAAGGGTGACCAACCCGCCCTTTACCGCAATAAGACGGTCAGGGATGACATAAATAACCCTGTTGTCGAGAACCACGCTTTTGAGATTGTGGCTTTCAAAAACGCACAGACCTACGGCGAGCCTGTTCAGTGCGTCAGCTTGAAGAACGAAGAATCGGTCAACAAGGCTGTTGACAAGCTGAATGACTATAACCGCATAGCGAACAAGATTATCACAGACCTTGAATGTGGTGAGTGGACTTCAAGCGTAGGCACAGGTTATAAAGCCATACAGAGGACTAAAGCACCTTACGCATCACCTTACAGGCTTGTTGCACCGTCACCGATGAACACGATAATCGTTTATTCGTCAATCACCTATGAGCCGTTGCTTTCGATACAGCAGTTCAAGGACGAGGACGGGAATCAGTATTACCAATGCTTTTCGGCTTTCCTTGAGTACATCTACAAAAACGGTGTAATGTCAGCCGGAACAATCCACGCATTTGGCGGCATCCCGATAGTCGAATACCCGAACAACGCTGACAGGATTTCGGACATAGAGTTGGTAATCACGATGCTTGATGCTATCAACGAGATACAGAGCAATCGTGTAGACAGCGTTGAGCAGTTCGTTCAGGCATACTTCAAGTTTCTTGATTGTGATGTTGACGAAGAAGTATTTGCCAAAATGAAGATGAACGGGGCAATCGTTGTAAAATCAAACAACGGTAGCCAAAGAGCCGATGTAAGCCTTATTCAGCAAGAACTGAATCAGGAGGGTACACAGGTTGCTAAAGACGATTTATGGGATAATGCACTTGATATTCTCGGTGTTCCTAACCGTGAAGGTAACACGGGCGGCGATACTGCCGGAGCCGTAGAATTGAGAAACGGGTGGAATTTCGCACGAATGAGGGCAAGTTTAAAAGATTCATACGTTGCCCGTGGCGATAGGGAACTTAACAAGGTTGCATTGAAGGTCATTTCACAGGCAATCACACCGAACCCTTGCGATATTGACGAAACGGCTTTTGATGTGCATATCGTACACAGCCCAACAGACAACTTGCTTGTCAAGTCAGAAGCCCTTGAAATCCTGTTAAGGTCAGGCATACATCCGTTGGTTGCTATCCGTGTTACCGGGCTTTGGACTGATCCTGAAAAGGTATTTTTACAGAGCAAGCCGTATTTGGATGGCTTGTGGAAAACCATTGACCAGATGATTGAAGAAAACAACTTACAGGGCGAAGTTGGGAAGGCTAAACAGATTGTAGGTGGTCTGAATGGCAAGCAGAATAATTGACGAATTGAAAAACATCAAACAGGAAGTTGACGAATCCCTAATCAGGAAGTCAATAATTGATTTCTTTGACGAAATGGACGTTAACGATGTTGACAAGCGGACGCTTTTAGCGATAAGCCTTGAACAGATTTTCCGGGAAATGTTTTTGATGGCGTTAGCCGGAGAAATGGCAAGGGAAGAACTGATAAACAGGCTGATAACCGAGTATTCGATGGTGATAGTTGAAAGCGGTTACAGACCAAATTACGCACATATCGAAAGGGTATGCGAGGATATTGTTGACAACACGCTAAAGGGCATAGATACGCCTTATATGACTTCTACAGACAGATCAATAGCCATTGCCGAGAATGAGACAAACAATACAGCAAACGCTGATGAATATATGACCGCTATTGAGAATGGCAAAACAGAAAAAACGTGGCATACTGAAAAGGACAACAGAGTTCGCAAGACGCACAGGGAAGTAGACGATTTTACAATCCCGATAGACGAGTTATTTCAAGTAGGGGATGCTGAAATGCGTTTTCCTTGCGATATGGAACTTGCCTATGACAGTCCACAGGAAACAAATAATTGTCGATGCCATATTTCGTACAGATAAAACAAAGAGTTACCTAAACGGTGGCTCTTTTTTTATACAAAAAATACAAAGCAGCTATGCGATAAATAGCAAACCCGAAGCGGATGCGAACCGTGTTAAAAAAGCGTGGGAGGAAGGACAATTTTATGACAAGAGAGGATGCAAAGAAAAACCTTGTAGCTTGTGGCGTAGTCGAGCCTACAGACGAGCAGATAACATCATACTTGAATCAGGTTAATGGTGCTATCAAGTCTGAAAAGGACAGGGCTGAAAAGTACCGCACAGAAGCCGAGAAGGTCACGGACTTACAGAAACAGTTGGAAGAAATCAATAGTCAGGGCTTGACCGAGGTTGAAAAAGCTAACAAGGAGACAGAAAAAGCAAATCTCCGCATTGTCGAACTCGAAAAGAGCATCAAGACAATGCAGACACAGAAGCAACTCGCAGAATTAGGGATCGTGGGCGAGAGTGCGGACAAGTTTTTCGATTCCGAAGGCAATGTTGACTTTAGTGTTTTGGGTCAGATATTGTCCGAAACCAAAAAGAACGCCGCCACAGCGAAGGAAAAGGAACTTGCGGGCAACGCAGGAAACCCCGGAGGACAAGGCGGTGCTTCTTCAACACCTGAAAAGACGGATGCCGAGAAGTTTGCTGAAAGCTATGCGAAACGTGTAGCCGATAGCGACAAGGCAACTACAGACGCTTTAGCGTCATACTTAAAATAATCGAAAGAGAGGAAAAAATTATGGTTTTTAACTCAAACGCAGTTGAAATGACCAAAGAAATCCTGAAAAGGAAACTTGGTGCAGAGTACATGGTTCCCGTGACCATAGCAAGTACAGAATTTGCGTACACAGACGTAATCAAAGCCGGAACGCCCATAGCTGCTGACGGTACTGTTGCAGAAGATACCGTTATTGACCCGTACACAAGCACAAGCAACGCAGTAGGCATTTTGCTTAACGATGTTTACGTTACCAACCCCAATGGTTCACTTATCAAGGCATTCGCAGTAGTTAATTCTGCTAATTGCCCGAAAGTCACCGATGTTAGCGTTATCACTGACGCTGTTAAGGCGGCTCTGCCCCTTATCGTTTTTGAATAATTGAGAAAGAGAGGAAAAAAACATGAGATTAAGAGACGCTTATTCAGCTAAAGCTATTGCTATAGCACATACCGAAGCTGCAAGCAATAAGATTCCTTATCTGGGAAGTATTCTTTTCCCGGCAAAGAAGAAAATGGGTCTTGACTTAAAGTGGATTAAGACTTCAAAGGGTCTGCCCGTATCACTTATGCCGAGCGCATTTGATACCGTTTCGACCATCAGAAGCCGTGAGGGTATCAAGATTCAGGAGACCGAAATGGCTTACTTCAAAGAGAGTATGCTTGTTAAGGAAGTTGACGAGCAGGAAATCCTCCGTGTAAAGGATTCTGCTGATCCTTATGCACAGGAAGTTCTTGACCGTATCTTTGACGATGCAAACATCCTTGTTGACGGTGCAAGAGTTGTTCCTGAAAGAATGATTATGCAGCTTCTTAACCCTACAAACGGTCACCCTTCAATCAGCATTTCTGCTGACGGTGCTACCTACGCTTACAACTACGATCCCGACAATTCATATTCCACCAACAACTATGAAGCACTTACTTCACACGCTTGTTGGAATGACTTGACCACAGATTCAACCGCAGACCCCTTAAAGGATATTCAGGATGCACAGGACGCAGTTGAAGCAAAGACAGGCACAAGACCTTCGATCGCTATCATGTCCCGTGAGACATTCAACTATGTTAAGGCTAATCCGAAGATTAAGTCTTACATCCTTGCACAGAACATAACCGCAAACGTTATGATTACTGACGCAAAGGTTAAGGAGTTATTCCTTACCGAACTTGGCGTAACGATCATCGTTTATACGAAGCAGTACAAGACCGAAGCAGGACTTACTTCACAGTTCTTTGCAGACGGATTCTGCGCACTTATTCCCGAAGGTTCGCTTGGCAACACCTGGTTTGGTACTACACCTGACGAGCGTACACTTATGGCTAACCCTAACTACGATACCGCACTTGTTGACACAGGCATCGCTGTTACCGTTACAACCACAAGCGACCCCGTTCAGACAAAGACCACAGTTTCCGAGATCGTACTTCCTTCGTTCGAGAGAATGGACGAGACATACGTTATCAAGGCTTACACCAAATAATGCCGGAAAGGAGTGTAGTCATGGCAAAATATGAGTACACGGTCAAGTACAACGGCAGAAAGTATTACCCCGGTGAGGAAGTTCCGATAGAAGAAAACAAGACCGAATCGGTAGCGGTTGCTGAAAAAGTAGCCGTTGCCGAAGCGGTTGTTGAAGAACCTGTTGAGAGCATCGTAACCGAGAAGCCTGTTCACGTAAAGGAAACAGAGAAAAAGAGCAAAGGCAGAAAACCTAAAGCATAAAAATTTATGCAAGGAGGCTGACAGATGGTTGACATTAGCACATTACGAACCGAGATAACCACCTTGTTAGCATCGGAGTTGAACAAAGACCCGAATTTCGACATTGACATTCTGACCTCGAAGGTAACGATTGCGATAAGGGATGTAATGGGTAGGCGTGAATATGGCAACAGCCATTACACGGACGCAAAGATACTTGACGAGTTATCGACAAGATATTTCAGCACCATTACGAACCTTGCAAGGTACGATTACAACCAAACAGGCGCAGAAGGTCAGAAGAACCATTCGGAGAACTCCGTATCAAGGACTTGGTATGACAGGAACAAGTTGTTAAGTGACGTTCACCCATTCGTCAAAATCCTTTAGGGAGGTGATGATATGCCGGATGTTACGATAACGCTTGCTACTTTAATTTCAGTTTTGTCCGTTTCATTCGCCATATACTTCGGAATCAAGTCTAAAAAGCGGGCTGACGATGAAGATGTTACCAAACGTGCGGAAACGATCACAAGGCTTTCAGAGAAGATGGATGCCCTGACAAAGAGTTTTAATGACTTTGCCACGGACATAAAAATCGAAATCCGAGATATGCGTGACCAGTTCGCAAAGGTAAGCAATGAGCAGATTAAACAGGCAACACTTATAGAGCAACTTGAACACAGGATTGAGAAGTTAGAGGGTGGCTGATATGCGTACTTTGAACAAGAATAAGCAGACAATCTACTATGCACTCAAAACCACGAAAGATGCCGAAAACACTACTGACACGATAACGGTTGATGGTGAAACGGTATATATTGACGAAGGCGGCTATGAGATTGAGTATTCCGTACCCGTACCGTTTTCAGCCAATATAGGTTTTTCGGGTGGCGATAGCATAAACGTTGAGTTTGGCGTTGACCTGTCTGCTTACGATGCGATCATTGTTACGGACTTTAAGGCAATCCCGATAACGGAAACAAGCCTGATTTGGTTTGAAACAGAACCGCCCGGAGATAAAAGTGACGGTTCTACGGCTGATTATTCGGTTGTTGCTGTTAAGAGCAGCTTGAATTTCACCAAAGCGATTTTAAAAAGGCGTGTGAAAGATGGTAATTAGTGGGAGACTAAATTCACGGGACTTACATAGAATGGCAGACGAGTTACGCCAATATAATAACGGCTTGCAGGATAAGGTCAGGAACTTTATCTCACGGCTTGCTGACAAGGGTATCTTGGCTGCCTTAAATGCAAATTATGGCTCATATGCCCCATATCTCGTTTTCAACAAGGAATATGATGGTGTGGGCGAAGTAATCGTAGCAAAGGAAACACAGCTTTTGTCTGCTGATTGGTTAGGACATGAAGATGTGTTGATAAGCCCTTTGCTCATGACCGAGTTTGGTTCTGGTAATTATGCGGTTTACCTTGAAAAAGCCGATGGCAATACTGAAAGGACACTTGACGATGGAACGCCAATAGGACGGGGTTCATTCCCCGGTCAAAAAAACGCTTTCAAGAGCCATTGGCTTTACAAGGACGCTAACGGATTTAAGCACGTTACCCGTGGATTTTACCCCACAAGACCTATGCACCACGCAATGATAGAAATGATAATGCAGATAGAAATTACGGCAAGGGAGGTGTTCGGAAATGGCTGATAACGATTGGACGTTTGATGTTGAATCAAAGATATACACAATCGTCAAGACAAGGCTTATAAAGTCCTGGTCGAGTACATATCCGAATCTTCTTATCACACAGGAACAGAAGTTGAATAACGAGGTTCAGTTACCGTCTATCTTCATTAAGATGCTTGATAGCCCCGAAATCGGTTCTGACCTTGACAATCTGACCGTCAATGCTATGTTAGTGACCTTTGAGGTCAAGATAACGATTGCAAAGGACGGTGCTAACAACGGTCTTACCGGGCTTCGGAAACTTTCAGCATCGGTTCTTGATAATTTCAAGAAACTTCGTTTCAATACGGTGACAAGAGGTGAAATCACAAGAGAAACCTCGGACACCTACACGCTGATAGCACGTTTCAGACGGGTTATCGGTGGAAACGAAGAAATAAACTTTTAAATTATGGCAGACTTAAACGGTCTGCTTTTTTATTTATCACAAGGAGGACAAAAAAATGGCAGATGCTACCATCATGGGCGTTTCTACTTTAGGAATTACCTTCGGTTATGGTGTTGAAGCTACAGGCTATGCAGGCACAAAGCCTTCAAGTTTCACACAGTTACACAGAATCAATGCAATAGGCGGTATTACCGTTACCCCTGCTACCATTGACGCATCGGCACTTGAGGATTATGTAACAAAGACCGTTGCAGGACGTGGTGACACAGGCGGAACATGGACTATCACCGTAAACTTCACAGACGAAACCGCTGATGAGTGGGGAGACCTTATCACGGCTTACCAGAGTGCAAAGGCTAACCACGTTAATATGTGGTTTGAGACGATCGTTCCCGGATTCACGGATGCGTTTTTCGTAGTGGCACAGCCCCCGGAGGCTATACCTCAGCCTGAAATGGGGCAGAACTCACTTCTTACGGTTGAGTTCCCTCTTATCATCGTTGAGCCGAAGGGAATGTCAACAAAAGTTGCGTTCTCGTAATTACACAGTTTTCAAGGGAATTATGGGCGGGGGAAACCTCGCCCTTCCTTTGATATATAGGCACTTAACTAACACGTTTAGATTTAAGAATCCGCTTTTGGCATAGTCATTAGCGGTTTTTATTGTCAGAAGGGAAGGTAAAAATAATATGATGACAATTAAAGTTGGAGAAAAAGAATACAAAGTTAAATTTGGCTACAATAGTTTTTGTGACAGCGATCTTCTTGACCGTACATCTGATGCCATGGGTATCATCGGTGAGTTACAGGACACCGAAAAAAAAGACACTATGGAAAAGGTGCGTAAACTTTTCAACATTGTAAGGGATCTGCTTTTTGAAGGATTCAAGAAAAAGAACCCGGTTGATAGCCTTGAGGAAGTTGGAGACCTTCTGGATGATTATCTTGACGAGGATAAAGAAAATCATGGTCTTATAGATGTATTCGGTATGTTGGCACAGGAACTTTTAACAGAGGGTTTTTTCGGAGACCTGCTGACGAAATCGAACAAGGCGATAGAGAACCTGACGAAGAAATCAGCGAAGAAGAAAACCTGACATACACAGAACTTTTTTATAATGACATACTCCCGACATATGTAGCTTTCGGGCTGACAAAATCCGAGGTTATGGATGCTTGCCCGATGGAACTTGACTATGTTTTCAAGGCACAGAAGTTACGGAAGAAAATGAGCGATATAAATAATTGGGAATTAGGAATGTATATCGAATCAGCCGTAGCAACTGCCGTAGAACATAACCTTGCCGGATATAAAGCGAGGTCGAACTACATCAAAGAGCCGTTTACTGAAACCATAGCGAAGAAAGAAAAGGACAAGCTGAAAGAAAACAACGAGCTACTTGTTGCGGCATTACAGACTTGGGCGAAGAATTGGGAGTTAGAGCATAAATCGGAGGGCAAGGACAATGGCTGATTTAGAAACCCTGTCAATCAGAATAGAAGCGGATGCGAACAAAGCGTATAAAGCCATAGATAAACTTGCTAACAGTTTAGGACACTTGTCTATCTCACTTGCGGCTGTTGAGGTTGGCAAACTGAATGAGTTATCAAACGGTCTTGTCAATCTCAATACCGCTATTTTACAGGTCAAGAATACCTCAAAGGCATCTGACTATACGAGGATGGCAAGGGAATTAAATAGTCTTGGAACTGTAAATGCAAACGGCATAAACGAACTTGCGGCATCGTTAGGTACGCTTATGGCATCGTTGCAGAACGTAACGAATGTTTCTCAATTTTCGGATTCAATCAAGCTATTATCTAACACCATCGGTACTTTAGGCGGTGCTAAAGTCGAGAAAGCTATTGTGGCGATCCCGAATCTTGAAAAGGCACTTGCACATCTTATTCAGAGATTTTCAAAACTTCCCGAAATAAACCAGAATATCATAGATTTTGTAAACAGCCTGTCAAACCTTGCATCACAGGGTCAGCACGTTGGAACGGCTACAAAGGGCGTTGCTAATTCGCTTGACAAGTTTACTGTATCAGCTACAAAGGCTACAAAACACTCGAAGAGCCTTGCAAGTACGATAGGTCTGCTTTATGCGAAATTCTGGTTGTTCTTGCGTGGTGCAAGGGCATTAAAGAGCAGTTTTGAAAGTGCCGCAGATTATCTCGAAGCATTTAACTACTTTGATGTTACGGCAAAGAAGATAGGCAAGGACACCTTTGCCAAAGCCGGAGTAGGTAGTGCCGAGGACTATGCCGATGCTTTTACGGCTACGCTCCGTGAAAAGCTAAAGAAAATGTCGGGTCTTGAACTTGACCTTGAGGATAGGCTTATCAAGACTACCAATGCAAAGTCTTTAGGCTTAAACTTAACGGAACTGACACAGTACCAGGCATCCATAGCGAGCATCACAAACGCAATGGGCGTTTCACAGGAAGTCGCAGAATCTACGGCTAAAACATTCAGTATGCTTGCCGGAGATATGTCCTCACTCCGCAATATGGACTTCTCGCAGGTAGCACAGAAGCTACAATCCGGTCTCGCAGGTCAGGCAAGGGCTCTTTATGGCTTTGGCGTTGATATTACAACGGCTACGCTCCAACAGTACGCTTACGCAGCCGGAGTTGATAAAGCCGTTTCGGAAATGACACAGGCTGAAAAGGCACAGTTAAGACTTTTGGCTATCCTTGACCAGAGTAAAGTTGCTTGGGGCGATTTGGC
>JAZQSI010000136.1:0-39866 GCA_045629985.1 Eubacteriales bacterium | reverse complement strand
TTGCGGTGTGTGGTAGAATGAAAAAGAAAACAACTCAACACAAGGGAACATAGCACAATAGAACCGCCCCCTTGTGTTTACACTGTGGTAAAATAGGGGAGAAGGTGATTGAATGATATATATTACGGGCGATACGCATATTCCGACAGAGGACATAACCAGACTTTCGGTTAAAAGATTTTCCGAACAAAAGGTTCTTACAAAAGAGGACTATGTCATAATTTGTGGAGATTTTGGCGGTGTGTGGGATGGAAGCAACGAGGAGAAGTATTGGATAAAATGGCTCAAACAAAGGAATTTCACAACACTTTTTGTTGACGGAAATCACGAAAATTTCCAAACTCTCAATTCGTTGCCTGAGGAGGAGTTTTGCGGCGGAACCGTTCACAGGGTTGATGACGGCATTTATCACTTGATGCGCGGAGAGGTTTATACCATTGCCGGAAAAAAGTTTTTTGCCTTTGGTGGAGGAAGTTCCCATGATAAGGAATATCGCACTGAAGGTAAAAACTGGTGGGCAGAAGAACTTGCAAGCGAAGAGGAGTATCGTAATGCAAGGGAAAAAATTCGCGAAAACAATTACGTGGTTGATTATGTAATTACTCATTCAGCTCCTGAATCTGTGCAGAATTTGCTTGCGCCCGAATATGAAGTAAATCATCTTACCGAGTTTCTCGAAGAGGTGAAGAGCAAGTTGCAATACAAAAAGTGGTTTTTCGGACATTATCATAAAGATGCAGAAATGGAGAATGGTTTCGAAGCAGTGTTCAACAGAATTGTAAAACTCTGATTTTAAACAAAAAGGAAGAACACAACCCGAACGCCCGAGGGTAAAACCTCGGGTGTTTGATTTTTTACATATTTCAAGATATTACTTGAAAAAAGGGTGCGGATGATTGTATAATAAATAGATAGAATGAAAACGGCGGTGGCATATGAAATATTATTGCAAAAACGAATATGAAACCGAAAAAGTCGGCGAAGACTTTGCAAAAACTCTATCTTCGGGGGCAGTTGTTGCCATGCGCGGAGGGCTGGGCGTCGGAAAGACTGCGTTTGTGCGCGGTGCGGCTCGCGGCCTTGGCGAGACGGGTAGAGTAACAAGTCCTACATATACGATTGTAAATGAGTATGAAACCGCAGTTCCGATGTTTCATTTTGACCTTTACCGTCTCGGTAGCGCAGACGAGCTTTTTGAAATCGGGTTTGACGATTATCTTGCTCGCGGCGGAATCTGCTTTATCGAGTGGTCGGAGAGGGCAGAGGATGAAGTTTCATTTACCCATTTTGTTGAGATAAGCCGCGATGCAGAAGATGAGAATGCACGCTGCATTGAGATTTCGGAGGCGTAAAATATGAAGATACTTGCAATAGAGTCTTCGGCAAAAGCGGCATCCGTCTGCATTGCGGAGGATGGGAAAATCCTTGCGGAAGCGTTTCTTAACTGCGGCCTTACCCACAGCGTTACGATTATGCCGTCGGTTGAGTGGTTGCTCCAAACTGCAGGACTTGCGATGGATGATATTGATCGCATCGCGATTACCGAGGGACCCGGTTCGTTTACTGGGCTTCGCATCGGTATGGCGGCGGTAAAGGGGCTTGCGTGGAGCCGCGATATTCCGTGCGTCGGAGTGTCAACGCTTGAGGCGGCGGCGTGTGGTGTTGCACATATTGGCGGCACAATCTGCGCCGTTATGGATGCTCGCGCAGGTCAGGTTTACAACGCGCTCTTCAAGGCGGAGAACGGATGTCTCACGCGACTGTGCGACGACCGCGCGATAAAGATTTCGGAGCTTCTTGAGGAGCTTTCGGAAAAAGAAAATATCCTCGTCTGCGGTGACGGAACAGAGGTGTTCATGAAAGAAGCGGGAGAGAGTTTCCGTGCAGCTCCCGAAAATATCAGGTATCAACGGGCATCAAGCGTTGCTTTCCTTGCCGCCAAGCGCGACACGGTATCGGCAAAAACGCTTTCACCCGAATACATAAGACTGCCACAGGCAGAAAGAGAAAGACTTGAAAGAATAGAAAAGGAAGGTAAATAAAAATGAAGGTAGTAATTGGTGCAGACAGCGCAGGTTTCGCTATGAAGGCAAAAATCATCGAGCATCTTAAGGGCCGCGGCTTTGAGGTCGCAGACGTTGGAGCTTACAACGCAGAGTCAAGCCATTATCCCGAATTTGCATACAAGGTAGCAAAGAGCGTTTCTGAAAAAGATGCTGATTTTGGTATCCTCGTCTGCGGTACGGGTATCGGTATGAGCATTGCGGCAAACAAGGTGAAGGGCGTTCGCGCTTCCGTAGTTTCCGAGCATTTCTCCGCTCGCTATACACGTCTTCACAACGATGCAAATGTTCTCTGCCTCGGCGCTCGCGTTATCGGTGAAGGTATTGCGATTGAGCTCGTTGACATCTTCCTCGACACAGAGGCAGAGGGCGGAAGACACGCGGCTCGCGTTGACATGATCCGCGAAATTGAAGCAGGTACTTTTAACGCTTAAAGGTGGCGAAAGAATTGTATCAGACAGACAAGATAAAAAGAGTTGTTATAAAGATAGGAACGTCCACTCTCACTCATGAGAATACGGGAAGGCTTGATTTGCGCCATCTCGAGCTTCTCGCACGTGTCCTTTCGGATATAAAGAATATGGGAATTGACGTCGTGCTCGTTACATCGGGCGCGATTGGCGTCGGCATGTCAAAACTCGGTATGACGGTGCGCCCCAAGGAGCTTCGCTATAAGCAGGCGGCGGCATCTGTCGGTCAGTGCGAGCTTATGCATATTTACGATAAGTTCTTCCTCGACTATTCACAGGTTGTCGGACAGATTCTTATCACGAAGAGCGATATTGTCGAGCCTGAACGTCGCCAGAAAGTAGAGGATACTTTCGAGGCACTTTTTGAGGTTGATGCTATCCCTGTTGTCAACGAAAACGACACCACGGGCGTTGAAGAAATCCTCTTCGGCGATAACGACACGCTTTCTGCAGAGGTTGCGGCGCTTGTAAACGCAGACCTTCTCATAATCTTCTCGGATATCGACGGTCTCTACGACTGCGACCCGAGAGAGAATGAAAATGCAAAGATTATTCCCCGTGTGCACGGGATTACGGACGAAATCCGAGCTCTTGCAGGCGGCGCAGGCACAAAGCTCGGAACGGGTGGAATGGTCACGAAGATTCACGCCGCCGAGGTGTGCTTTGAAAACGACATCCCGATGGTAATCACAAACGGTACGAAAATTGAAACCGCATATGACATCATCGGCGGCAAGAGCGTCGGCACGCTCTTTATGAAGTAGTTATGTCTGTTTTCGTTTGTCCCGTTTGCGGGAAACCGCTTGAGAAACGGGAGAAGGTTTATTTTTGTGAGAACGCTCACAGCTTTGACATATCAAAAAAGGGATATGTAAATCTCCTTTTGTCTTCAGCTTCAGGAAAGATTCACGGCGATGACAAGGCTATGGTTTCCGCACGCGCAAATTTTCTCGCACGCGGGTTTTATGATGAGCTTTCCAGGTGCGTTGCAAGCCTTGCGGCAGAGCACTGCAAGGACGGTGGAGTTATTCTTGATGCAGGTTGTGGTGAGGGAAAATACACCTCTGATATAGCAGAAGCTTTGAAGAATGCGGGAAAGAGCGTTGATGTTGTCGGTATTGACATTTCAAAAAATGCCGTAAACCTTGCCGCAGGGCGCGATAAGACCTGCCGTTTCGCGGTCGCTTCGGCGGCGAAGCTTCCAATGGCGAATGAAAGTGCAGATGTTTTTGTCAGCATCTTTGCCCCGTTTTTTGCAGAGGAGTTTTCACGCGTGCTCAAAGATGACGGTGTAATAATCCGCGCATATCCGCTTGCACGCCATCTTTGGGAACTTAAGTCGCTTGTGTATGACACGCCGTACGAAAACCCCGAGACGGATATGGAAGAGGTAGGCTTTGAGATTGCGGCGAGACACGAGCTTCGGTATAACATCCTGATTGAAAAAGTCGAGGATGTTAAAAACCTGTTCGTTATGACACCGTATTTTTACCGCACAAGCGAAGAGGATATGGAAAAACTCTCGCATATTGACAAACTTGAGCTATCTGTTGAGTTTGGAATAGTGGTATATAAAAAGAGACCTCGGGCATAGACTTGATGCAGGAGGTGCACGCTATGGCAAATTGTTTTGATTATCTCGCGTGGCGAGGAGATATTCCGTTTTCCGTTGCAGGGTTCAACGAGGTTGACGGGATGCTTCTTTCGCGCTTTGCTTATGCGCCGTTTGAGCTTGCGGAGGGGAAGTTCCCGATGAAAATTTCCGAGGCATGCGAAAAAATGCTCGCTCACAAAGAGCTTGAGAGTCACCTTGTCCATAAGGACGACAAGCTTGTGATAGAGGGATTTCTCCAAAGCGACAGATTTGCTTCTCTTTCCGTTTTCGGATATGAAGACACAATAGATACGGAGAGTGAAACGCAGTTTTCTGCTGTTACGGTAAAGCTCGCCCACGACCTTTATTACATAGCTTTCCGCGGTACGGACGATACTCTGGTCGGTTGGAAAGAAGATTTCAATATGAGCTTCACGTTCCCAGTGCCGGCACAGAGGCTTGCGACTGAGTATGTCGCAAAAGTTGCAAGAAAAGTGCACGGAAAAATCATTCTCGGCGGTCATTCAAAGGGAGGAAATCTCGCGGTGTATGCCGCGGCGTTCTCAAAACCGAGGGTGCAGGGGAGAATTCTGGGCGTTCAGAATTTTGACGGACCGGGGTTCGACGAAAACGTGCTTGGAACGCCTGAATTCCTCGCGATACGCGGCCGTGTTGATACATTCGTTCCGAAGTCTTCTGTCATAGGTCTTCTGCTTTTCCATGAGGAGGAGTACACGATTGTTGACAGCACATACCAGGGACTTTTGCAACACGATACATATTCGTGGGTAGTTGAGCGGGATAAGTTCAGGTATCTCCAGAAAGTTACGGATGCAAGCCGTTTTCTCGATATAACGCTCAAAGAATGGATACGCAAAATGCCGATTGACAAGCGCGAGCTTCTCGTTGATGCGCTATACGAGATTGTATCAGGCACGAATGCAGAAACCGTGACGGAGCTTTCGGAGAACCGACTCGGAAACGCGCTCTCAATACTGAATACTTTCAGAGGGCTTGACAATGAGACGAAAAAGCTTATTTTTGAGGCATTTCGCTCACTCGCAGGGAGTGCGAAAAACACGCTTTATAAGCAACTGCAGAAACGATAAAAGAATATTTTTGACCGCAGATGAAAATCTGCGGTTTTTTGCTTTATTTCACGGAAATTTTTCGTTATTTTATATTGTGTTTTTCTGCGTTTTGTAATATAATTATTACTGAATAAGTATAAGCATTTTTAAAGAAGGAGGCAGAGAGATTCCGCTATGAAAAAAGTTTGTTTATTAGCTCTGATATTGGTTCTTTTTCTCTCGGGTTGCGGCGGGAACGCACAGTCGGGAATTTTTGCTCTGCCCGAAATGCCCGAAACGCAGGGCGCGCTTCTTGAAACCGTTTCGCAGGTCTGTCTTGACGGGTTTGAATTTGCCGAGCCGCGCTCGGGAGTTAACCGTTATCCCGTTCAGCTTGTTGACCTTGACGGCAACGGAGAGGATGAGGGCATAGTTTTCCTGCGCGATGTTCTCGGCAGTTACAAAACCTATATATACATCTTCGAACAGACAGACTCGGTGTTTACTCTTTTTGATGTCATTGAGGGCAGAGAAAAGGATATCTATACGGTTTCATATTCCAAGATGCTCGGCGGCGACGGCTATGAGCTCATAGTAAAATGGGGCGCGGAAGAGGATGAGAATCATCCCATAACGGCGCACACTCTCACAACTGACGGTATGGAAAAGACGCTTGATATTTCGGCCGGTGAGTTTTCGGTCAGCGACATAAGTGGTGACGGTGCAAACGAGCTCCTCGCGGTTACAAAGCGCGACGGCAGGGCGTATGCAGATATATATTCAGAAAAGTCGGAAGAGATTTTAAAAGTTGCTTCTGTGGCATTGTCGCAGCACGAGGGCAAGGTTATACGAATCCTCAGCGGTAAGGTTTCAGAGTCGGTTAACGGTGCATTCATTGAGCGCGAGTCAGCAGAGGGAATCATCACCGATACGGTCATCTTCGAAAATGGCAACTATGTTAATATTCTTCCTGACGGTGACATATGCGGCGTTCGTGCGCTCTGTGCGGATATCAACAACGACGGAAGAATTGAAATTCCGCAGGAAACGGAGAAGAATGAGGGATACTCAACCGACAGAACATATATCTGGAGAAGCATAGATAACAACGGCGTTATGATGCATGTGGCGTTTACTTACCACTCTTTTGCGGAGAACTGGTATCTTTCAATGCCGACTTCCTGGGGCAAAACGGTGTTTGCGCGTCGCGAGGTGCTGGATTCGCGCAGGGCAAAGATCAGCTTCTTCACCCGCGAGGGGATAGACGACGATACCGAAACATATGTTGAGGCACCGCTGTTCAACATTTACGTCTGCAAAGGAAGCAATGCTTCGGCGCTTGCGGCAGACGGAGGAAACGTAATTATATCCGAGCGCGAAGATATGGCGTTTGCAGCAGAGATAATAAGCACCGGATATCTCGGTGAAACGATAGACGAAGCTTTCTTAAAGGAAGCTTTCAAGAACAGAAAGAGCGACTGGGCTTCGGAGATTTTGTTCGCGTAAGAAATACACCAAGGATACAGCGCCCGAAGGAGGTTTTGTGGTGAGCACAAAGAAAAAGATACTCGTTGTTGAGGATGAAGACAGCATAAGAAGTTTTATAGTTATAAATCTTACCCGTGCGGGCTATGAGGTCTGCGAGGCAGGTTCCGGCGAAGATGCGCTTGAGATTCTTGCAAGAGAACCGGGTATAGGCGTTGCCCTTTTTGATATTATGCTTCCGGGTATTGACGGTTTTGAACTCTGCCGCAGGATTCGCTCTAAAGGCTCGAAAATCGGAATAATAATGCTGACGGCGCGCACGCAGGAGGTTGACCGCGTAACGGGACTTATGACGGGTGCTGATGACTACGTCACCAAGCCTTTTTCACCGACGGAGCTTATCGCGAGAATAGATGCGCTCTACAGAAGACTTGACGGCGTAATAGGTGAGGACAGCGCACGGCTGACAAGCGGTCCGTTTGAGCTCAATACGAGAAACCGTACTCTTGATAAAAACGGAAAGAGAATCCGTCTCACTCAGGTTGAATATACGATAATGAGATATTTTCTCGAGAACCCCGACCGCGCAATTTCCCGCGAGGATATGCTCAATGCCGTGTGGGGAAGCGACTATGACGGAGAACTCAAGATAGTTGACGTAAACATCAGACGTCTCAGGATAAAAATTGAAGATGACCCTGCACTTCCGGGATATATTCAGACGGTCTGGGGATTCGGATATAAGTGGAATTCGTAAATTGATACTAAAAAACTTGAAAGGAGGAAAGGTAAATGCAGAAGAAAACAGGACTTCGCAGACGTTGGATGGTAAACAATCTTCTTTATGTCGCGCTTACGATTGCGGTCTGCGTAATTGTCTTTTCGGTAACCGTAATGAATTATTATTACGTGAATATCCGTACAAGTCTTACCAACAGCGCCAAAATGAGCGCTCAGTATTTCAGTGTTGACCTTGCCTCCAGTGTTGATTCTTTCTACGCAAATGCAAAACGGCAGGTTTCGCCGACTGCAAGTCTTGACAATGTTGAACGCCAGATTCTCTTTGCAAACGGACGTGTCGTTATGTCATCGTCGGGACTTCCTGCAGGGATGATGCCGCAGAGCCCTGACATTTCGGAGGCTGTCGCAAAAAATGCCACTGCTACTTACATGGGACGCGACCCTCAGACGGGCGAGAGAATTATGAGCGTTTCAAGCCCGCTCGTGTCGGGCGACAGCGATGTCATAGGCGTTATCCGATATGTAACCAGCTTGCGCCGTGTTGACAGAAGAATCGTTATCATATCTCTTCTCGGGACATTTGTCGGCATATTGATGCTTGTTGTAGTGTTCATATCCAACAGAATGTTTCTCCGTTCAATCATCTCTCCGCTCCGCGAGGTTATTGATATTTCAAACAAGATTGCAGGAGGAGGATATGGTGCGGTTATCGATAAAAAGTATGACGATGAGATAGGCGAGCTTGTTGATTCGATAAATGAGATGTCAGCAGAGATTGCACGTGCCGACAAAATCAAGAACGAGTTTATTTCTTCAGTTTCGCACGAACTCCGAACCCCGCTTACTGCAATCATTGGATGGGGAGAGACGCTCACAACCGTCGGCACGGAAGATCCCGAGGAGACACGCCGAGGCGTAGAGATAATCTTAAAGGAAACACGTCGCCTTTCAAAAATGGTTGAAGAGCTTCTCGACTTCGCAAGAATGGAGAGCGGAAGATTTACGCTTTATGTTGATACCGTGGATATTAAAGCAGAACTTGAGGAAACTCTCTTCATGTATGCTGAAACTTTCCGCAGAGAAAAGGTCGAAATGAACTATTCTCACGACGAAGAAGATGATATATTCATAAATGGTGACTGCGAGCGATTGAAGCAGGTTTTCTTCAATATCATCGACAACGCAATCAAACATGGTGGAGAAAACAAAAAACTCGACATCAGCCTTTTCCGTGACGGAAAGTTTGCAAAGCTCGTTATCCGCGATTACGGCGAAGGCATCTCGGAAGAAGATTTGCCGTATGTTAAGGTCAAGTTCTATAAGGGAAAATCAAGAGCTCACGGCAACGGCATCGGCCTTGCTGTCAGCGACGAAATCATAAATCTCCACGGCGGCACTCTCGATATCGAGAGTACGCTCGGAGAGGGAACAACGATAACAATCAACCTTCCGATAAAGGAGATTGAAGAAAGGTAGCGTATATGAGCGATAACAAATGTTGCAAAAAGACAACAATAGGCGGTCAGGCGCTGATTGAGGGAATCATGATGCTCGGTCCCGAACGCGGTGCGCTAGCCGTGCGAAATCCTCAGGGCGAGATCGTTCTGAAAACAGAGGAGAAAGCTCGCCTTGCAGATAAGAATAAATTTCTCTCATTTCCGTTTGTCCGCGGCGTTGTAGGACTTTTCGATTCACTCAGGCGTGGTTTTGCGGCGCTTGAATATTCCTCGTCAATTGCGATGGAGGGAGAAGAGGAAGAGTCAAAGTTTGAAAAGTGGCTATCGTCCAAACTCGGCAGCGGCGCAGTTGAGAAAATTGTTATGGGAATCGCCATGGTGCTTGGAGTAGGACTGTCGCTTCTCCTGTTTATCTTCCTGCCGACAATTCTTGCGGGACTTCTTGACGGTGTTGTTGAAATGAATTTCCTCCGCAATATTCTTGAGGGAGTTTTCAGAATAATCATTTTCCTTGCATACATGTTCGGAATATCTCGAATGAAAGATATGCAGAGAGTTTTTGCATACCACGGTGCAGAGCATAAGACGATTTTCTGCTACGAGGCAGGAGATGAACTTACAGTAGAGAACGTCAGAAAGTTCTCAAAAGAGCACCCGCGTTGCGGAACAAGCTTTCTTTTTTCGGTAATGATTATAAGCATCCTCGTTTTTTCGGTTGTAAGCTGGTCGAATATGTATATAAGACTTGCACTCCGCCTTGTTCTTCTCCCGGTTGTTATGGGAATAAGCTATGAGGTAAATCGTCTTCTCGGAAGATACGACAACTGGTTCACTCGCATTTTCCGCGCTCCGGGCGTATGGTTCCAGAAGTTTACGACTTTTGAACCGGACGACAGTATGATAGAGGTTGCAATTACGGCGCTTAGGGCAGTTATCCCGGAGGATAGCGAGAGCGATAAATGGTAAAGGACAGTTAGAAAATGTTTACGACATACAATGATGTTTATCTCGATGTCAGGCGTAAGCTTACTCACGAGAAAATAAATATGGCAGAGCTTGAGGCTTTTGAAATCATCCGCTTCGTAACGGGCAAGAGCCGCGAGGAATTTGTCCGCGACAAATATCTCCACGCATCGGCAGATGTTGCAACAACTGCGGCGACCATCGCGCTCCGCCGTTGTTCTGGCGAGCCACTTGCATACATTCTTGGAGAATGGGAGTTTTACGGAATAACGCTCAAGATTACACCTGATGTTCTTATTCCGCGATCAGACACTGAGGCACTTGTCGATTGTGTGCTCAGGCGAGCTGACGGCGCATTCAGATTTTTAGACATTGGTTGCGGAAGTGGCTGTGTAGGTATAGCACTTGGTGCAATGCGTACAGGCTCGCGCGGGGTGCTTGCCGATATATCAGAAGGTGCGCTCGCTGTCGCAAAGGAGAATGTTTATAACCAGAAGCTTTCCTCGCGTCTTTCGTGTATTTCGGCTGATATGACAAAGGAACCGCCACAGAACATCGGAAGCTTTGATGTTATTGTTTCAAATCCGCCGTATATCACAGATGCGGAGATGCTTGAGCTTGATAAATCGGTAAGGGAATTTGAACCGACATCGGCTCTTGCAGGAGGAGAAGACGGGCTTGACTTTTACCGCGCCATCTGTGACAACTGGCTTTCGGCACTCAAGGATGGAGGCGTGCTTGCGTTTGAGTGTGGCATAGGGCAAAGTTCAGCACTTGAGAAACTTCTTGCAGAGTATGGAATGAAGTCTATTCAGACATCACGCGATACAGCGGGTGCAAACAGGGTTGTATCCTGCATTAAATAAAAAAGTGAAAAATTAACGGGAGTGATTAAGATATGGAAAAAGAAAAAGCATTGGAAACGGCAATAAGCCAGATTGAAAAACAGTTCGGAAAAGGTACGGTTGTTCGCCTCGGTGACAAGTCAAGCATGAATGTAAGCTGTATTTCTACAGGTTCGCTCACGCTCGACCTCGCCCTCGGTGTCGGCGGACTTCCGCGCGGAAGAATCATTGAGATGTACGGACCTGAATCATCAGGTAAGACAACCGTCGCGCTTCACGCAGTAGCTGAAGCCCAGAAACTCGGCGGCGAGGCAGCGTTTGTCGATGTTGAGCATGCGCTCGACCCCGTATATGCGAAGGCTCTCGGTGTTGATATCGACAGCCTCATCGTATCCCAGCCTGATGCAGGTGAGGATGCGCTCGAAATTGCAGAGGCACTTGTCCGTTCAAACGCTATCGACATTATCGTTATCGACTCTGTTGCGGCTCTTGTTCCGCGTGCGGAGATTGAGGGAGAGATGGGCGATGCACTCGTTGGTGCTCACGCACGACTTATGTCAAAGGCGATGAGAAAACTCGCAGGTGCAATTTCAAAGGCAAACTGTGTTGCAATCTTTATCAATCAGCTTCGTGAGAAGGTCGGCGTTATGTACGGTAACCCCGAGGTTACAACGGGCGGCCATGCGCTCAAGTACTACTCAAGCGTACGAATTGATATCAGAAGAATTGAGACGCTCAAGAATGGTTCCGAGTTTATCGGCAACCGCACCCGTGCAAAGGTTGTAAAGAACAAAGTTTCTCCTCCTTTCAAGTCGGGTGAGTTTGACATCATCTACGGCCAGGGTATTTCAAAGGTTGGCGAAATTCTCGACCTCGCAGTAAAGTTTGACATTATCCAGAAGAGCGGTTCATGGTTCAACATGGGCGAGACACGCCTCGGTCAGGGCAGAGACAGCGCAAAGCAGTTCCTCATTGATAACCCCGACGTTGCGGCGAATGTTGAGGCACAGGTCCGTGCAAAGTATGACGAAATCACAGCGATCCCCGAGCGCAAGCCGACAGTTGCGGCAGGCAAGGGTGTAAGCGTTGATGCTGATGATTTCGAAGGATAAGAAAGTTTGAATGAAAATTGAAAGCATAAAGGTTGGCAGGCGCGACAAGGAAAAACTCGTCATCAGAACGGAGTGCGGAGAGTATATCTCCGCCTGCGTTGATGATGCACTGAACCTTCGCGTGGGCGACGAGATTACGGCGGAGCGTGCCGAAGAGCTTTCTGCAAGATATTCAAAAACTCTTGCAAAGAAAAGCGCGGCAAAAACTCTTGCCAGACGAAGTATGTCGGAAGGTGAGCTTGCAAAGAAGCTTCGCGACAAGGGCTTTTCGGACACGGATACGCGTGATGCGGTTTCGTGGTTTTCCGAGCATGGTTTTGTCGATGATGAGGCTTATACCGATGAACTTGTGAGGTACTACACCTCACGAGGTTACGGAAAACGTCGTATAAGAGATGAGCTTTACCGCCGCGGGATCTCGCGGGAGCTGACAGAAGAAGCGACCGCGTCGCTGCCTGACTTTACGGATGAGATAAGGGGCCTCATCGAAAAGAAACTTCACGGTGAGGAGCTGACCCCTGATAAGAAGAAAAAGATAGTGGCATTTCTCATTCGCCGCGGTTTCGAATATGATGAAATACGGGCCGCTCTTGAAACGGAGGACTTTGACTAATGGCAAAAATAGGCGTAGTTTCCCTCGGTTGTTCAAAAAACCAGATTGACTGCGAACATATGCTCTCGCTTCTTGATAGTGAGGGATATGAACTGACGGTTGAGCTCAACGATGTTGATGCGGTGCTTATAAACACTTGCGGTTTCATCGGTGATGCAAGAGATGAAGCGTACGAGTACATAAGAGAAGCAATCGAACTCAAAGGTGAAGGCACTGTTGGAAAGGTAATCGTTACGGGATGCCTTGCAGAGCTTAAAAAGAGTGAGCTTCGTGAAGAATTTCCGGAGATTGATGCTCTTGTCGGTTGCGGCAGTTATCTTGAAATCTGTGATGTGTGCAAAAAGGTGTTTAATGGCGAGTATGCGGAGAGCTTTGCAGCTCCCCATGAAGCTCCCCTTGAGTGCGGAAGAGTGCTTACAACACCGCCATATACTGCATTTATAAAAATTGCGGAAGGATGCTCTAACTGTTGTTCATACTGCGTCATTCCACGACTTCGCGGCAAGCTTCGAAGCCGTGAAATGGATGAGGTGATAAACGAGGCGGCGGCACTTGCAGAAAGCGGTGCGCGCGAGCTTATAGTTGTAGCTCAGGACACGGGAAGTTATGGCATTGATCTTTGCGGAAAAAGCCTTCTCCCCGAGCTTCTTACAAAACTCTGCGAAATTGAGAAGCTTTCCTGGATACGCGTGCACTACCTCTATCCCGACAAGATAAGCGATGAGCTTATCGATGTTATCGCAAAAAACGATAAGATAGTAAAATATCTTGATATACCAATTCAGCATATAAACGACCGCATTCTCCGTGCGATGAACAGAAAAGACACGGGAGATGAAATCCGAGCACTGTTCAAAAAGCTTCGCGAGAGAATCCCGGGTGTTGTGCTCCGCACGAGCCTTATCGTAGGTTTTCCGGGCGAGACGGATGAGGATTTCGAAGAACTCTGTGATTTCCTCAAAGAAGCAAAGATTGAACGTGCGGGAGTGTTTGCATACTCGCGTGAGGAGAACACCCGTGCCGCTACACTTGACGGTCAGGTGGATGAGGATGTAAAAGCACACCGGGCAGAGCTTGTTGGTGCGCTTCAGGCAAGAGTTATGGACGAATATAACCAGGGCAGAATAGGAAAAATCCTGACTGTTCTCACTGAGGGTTTTGATAAATACAGCGAGTGTTATTTCGGAAGAAGCTTTGCAGATTCTCCCGAAATTGACGGAAAGGTTTTCTTTAGCGGAAAACGCGGAATCCGCCCCGGAACATTTGTTGAAGTAGAGATTACCGAGGAGCTTGATGGCGACATTCTCGGAGAAATAAAGGAGGTCACAAAACAATGACCACAGCTAACAAAATTTCAATAGTAAGAATCTGTCTCATCCCGTTGTTTTTAGTATGTGCACTTGTAAATGCAATCCCTTACGGCGAATACATAGCGCTCGGAATTTTTATCCTCGCAAGTGTTACCGACTGGATAGACGGCTATATTGCGAGAAAATATAATCAGGTAACGACTTTCGGAAAGTTTCTTGACCCTCTTGCTGATAAGCTTCTTGTCGTTGCGGCAGTGCTTGTGCTTATCGAAAAGGGAGTTATGGGGAGCGTGCCTGCATTCATCATCATTGCGCGTGAACTCATAGTTACATCGCTTAGAATCGTTGCGATGGGCGAGGGTATCGTAATCGCCGCGCAGAAATCAGGCAAGCTCAAAACATTTATGCAGATTGCAGGAATAATCTTCCTGTTCACTCCGCTTCGCGGAATAAGCCTTGTTTATTTTACAGCGGGTGATGTGGTCGTATGGCTCATTGCGGCAATTACGCTTATTTCGGGAATCGAATATTTCAAGAGCTTTGGCGGTGTGCTCAAAGCTTCAAAATAACACTGAAAGGGAAAATCATATGAAACTTTTTAACTCACTTACGAGAACGAAAGAAGAGTTCAAACCGATAGAAGAGGGAAAGGTACGTATGTACTCATGCGGACCTACCGTATATAACTATTTCCACATAGGAAATGCACGCCCCTTTATCGTTTTTGACGTTCTTCGCAGATATATGGAATACAGAGGTCTTGACGTTAAGTTTGTTCAGAACTTCACGGACATAGACGATAAGGTCATCAACCGCGCAAATGAAGAGGGTGTTACCTACAAGGATGTTGCAGAGAAGTATATCGAGGAATACTTTGTTGATGCAAAGGGTCTCGGAATTCATCCTGCAACCGTACATCCGCGCGCAACAGAAAATATTGACGCTATCATTGAGATTGTAAAAACTCTTGTTGATAAGGGTTTTGCATACGAGTCGGAGGGCGACGTTTATTTCCGCGCTCTCAAGTTCAAGGAATACGGCAAGCTTTCAAAACAGCCACTTGAGGACCTCGTTGCAGGTGCAAGAATCTCCGTCGGCGAGAAGAAAGAAGATGCAACTGACTTTGCACTCTGGAAAGCTGCAAAGCCGGGTGAGCCGTACTGGGAGTCACCGTGGGGCAATGGCCGTCCCGGCTGGCATATTGAGTGCAGTGCGATGGCAAACCGCTACCTCGGTAAGACGATAGACATCCACAGCGGCGGTGTTGACCTCACTTTCCCGCACCACGAAAACGAAATCGCACAGAGCGAGGCGGCAAACGGTTGCCCGTTTGCAAACTATTGGCTCCATAATGCATTCCTCAACATCGACAACAAGAAGATGTCGAAATCTCTCGGAAACTTCTTCACTGTCCGTGATGCGGCAAAAGTTTACGGATATGAAGCAATCCGCTTCTTTATGCTTTCGGCACATTACCGCAGTCCGATTAACTATTCCGAAGAGTCTCTTATGCAGGCAAAGGCGGCACTTGAACGTCTCCATAATGCAGAGAGTAATATGGAATTTATCGCTAAAAACGGCGATGGGGCAGCTCTTGGGGATGAAGAAAAGAAGCTTCTCGCAGGCTTTGACAAGTACAGAGAAAAGTTCATCGCCGCAATGGATGACGATATAAACACGGCAGATGCAATCGCGGCTATCTTCGAACTCGTCCGCGATGTCAACACGGCTCTTGCGGATAATGCAAAGGCGGCTCTTGCGAGTGAATGCCTCTCTCGTGTACGCGAGCTTTGTGATGTTCTCGGAATCATCGAGAAGAAGGAAGAAGCATCGCTTGACGCTGAAATTGAGGCTATGATTGAAGCTCGTCAGGCGGCAAGAAAGGAAAGAAACTTTGCTGAGGCAGACAGAATCCGTGATGAGCTTCAGGGAATGGGCATAATACTTGAAGACACACCGCAGGGTGTAAAATGGCACAAGGCTTAATTTGAACATTGGAGGGCGGAGACTGTATCTCCGCCCGACTTTGGTATAAGCAGAGGGGAATCTGTATGAAAATAATGGTAATAGACGGCAACAGCATAGTAAACCGCGCCTTTTACGGCATCCGTACGCTTACGAATGCAGAGGGGCTTAATACTAATGCAATTTACGGCTTTCTCTCTATCTATTTTAAGATATTGGACGAAGTAAACCCCGATGGCGTATGCGTTGCGTTTGACCTTCGAAAGCCAACCTTTCGCCATCTGAAGTACGAAGGCTATAAGGCAAATCGAAAGGGCATGCCCGATGAGCTTGCCGAGCAGATGGAGCCGCTTAAAGAGGTTCTTGATGCGATGAACATAATGCGCATTGAGTGTGAGGGCTTTGAGGCAGACGATATTATCGGCACCGTGAGCCGCATCTGCGCGGAGAAGGGCGATGAGTGCGTCATCGTAACGGGAGATCGCGACAGCTTCCAGCTTATTGAGAATGACGGAACAAGCGTTCTTCTCGTTTCGTCAAAGATGGGAAAAACACTAACAACTCTCTATAACGGAGCAGAACTTCTTATGAAGTATGGTCTTCCACCTGAACAGATGCGTGACCTCAAAGCACTTATGGGAGACTCTTCCGACAATATCCCCGGTGTACCCGGTATCGGAGAAAAGACAGCGACTGATCTCGTATCAAAGTTTGGAGACCTTGATTCTATCTATGAGAAGATTGATTCTCCCGACATCCGCGATTCAGTGCGAAAAAAATTGATTGAGGGCAAGGAGTCTGCATATCTCTCAAAATGGCTCGGTACGATTTCAACCGAGGCGCCGATTGACTTTGTGGCCGATGCGGCAAAAATACGTGATGTTGACAACGATAAGCTCTATGCGCTCTTTACGCGCCTTGAGTTTAAAAGCTATATAACGAAACTTGAGCTTAAGCTTCCCGAAAAAGGGGAGAAGGTAGCATCGGAAGCACTTGAAAAATACGAAGAAATTACCTTAAAAAGCGTTGAGGAAGTGGAAAACTTCAAAAGGGCATCTTCAGGGAAAGCTTGCGCCGTAGCTACGGCGGAGGGTTTTATGGGCGCGGCGGTCGTGTGTGACGGTAAGTTATATAAAATCTCGCGCTCCGATTGCGGCGAGGATGTTTTTCTTGACTTTATGAAGTTCCTTTTCTCGGATGCGACAGTAAAGACGCTCCACGATAAGAAAGCTCTTGCACGTGAGCTTCTTGGCGAGGGTATTGCGTGCGAAAACGTAGTTTTCGATACTGCGCTTGCGGCGTATGTTCTCGACCCATCAAGGAAGAGATATGACCTCGTGTCTGTGTCTCATATGTTTGGTCTCGATCTTGATGCAGACTTTGAACGCGCATCTGATGTTTCAAATTTCTCTCCGCTTATGGGAAGTGACGAGGGCCTGTCTGCTCTTGCTGCTTGCGCAACAGCGCTTGCGGGGATGGAAAAGGAAATGAGAGCAAAGCTTGCGGAGACGGGTATGGAAAAGCTCTATTTTGAGATAGAAGCTCCGTTTACCGATGTTCTTGAAGATATGGAAAAAACGGGAATAAAAGTAGATTCAAAAGAGCTCCGCGACTTTGGTGACAAGCTATCCGAAGAGATTGACCGCCTTTCGGCTGCGATTTATTCTCTTGCGGGTGAGCAGTTTAATATTCTTTCTCCGAAACAGCTTGGAGAAGTTCTTTTCGAAAAACTTGGCATACCGCCAATAAAAAAGACCAAAACAGGGTATTCAACAGATGCCGAGGTTCTTGAAAAGCTTGCGGCACGACACGAAATCATACCGCTGATTCTGGACTACAGAAAATATACAAAGCTGAAATCTACCTATGCTGACGGTCTCCTTCGCTTCATTTCAGATGCGGACGGAAAGATTCATACTACCTACCAGCAGATGGTGACGGCAACGGGCAGAATAAGCTCAACCGATCCGAATCTCCAGAACATCCCGATTCGATCGGAGCCCGGCGGTGAGGTAAGAAAGATGTTCGTTCCGACGTCGGACGACTGCGTGCTCATAGATGCGGACTATTCGCAGATAGAGCTTCGAGTGCTTGCCCACATAACAAATGATGCGGAGATGTGCCGAGCGTTTACGGAAGGCGCGGATATTCATACTGAAACTGCATCCCATGTTTTCGGTGTTCCCGCGTCAGAGGTAACGCCCGAGATGCGAAGAGTTTCAAAGGCTGTAAACTTCGGCATCGTTTACGGAATATCAGATTTCTCGCTTGCCGGCGACATCGGGGTAACGCGAGCCGAGGCGAAGAGATATATGGATGCGTATCTTGAGCGCTTCTCGGGAGTACGTGAATATATGAAGAATATCGTTGAAAAGGCGAAGAAAGACGGCTTTGTTACAACGATGTTCGGCAGACGTAGATATATCCCCGAAATAAGCTCCAAAAACTTCAACATCCGCTCGTTTGGCGAACGCGTTGCGCTCAATGCCCCCATTCAGGGTTCAGCGGCGGATATAATAAAGATAGCTATGATAAATGTTGCGAAGAGCCTTGCGGAGAGTGGTCTTGACGCAAAGCTCGTGCTTCAGGTGCACGACGAACTTGTTGTTGAAGCATCGAAGAAAGATGCAGAGGCGGCGGCAAAAATCCTCACGGAGGAAATGGAGAAGGCATGCGAGCTTCTTGTTCCGCTCCGTGCAGATGCAGGTGTTGGTGAGACCTGGTATGAGGCAAAGAAGTAATATGAAGATAGTTGATGCAAACCTTGGGCACGCGGGAGATATCGCCGCGCTCGAAAAGCTATGTTTTTCGGTTCCGTGGAGCGAAAAAGCGATAACGGAGACGATGCAGGGTGACAGCGTTTTTCTCGTCGCCGAGGAAGAGGGAAAGATTGTCGGATATATCGGCTCGTATTACTGCCACCCCGAGGGGTACATAACAAACGTTGCGGTTGCGCCTGAAATGCGCCGCCACGGTATAGGACGTGCGCTTATTAAAGAGCTCATAGCGCGCGGGAGAGAGCTTTCGCTCTCGTTCTGGACACTTGAGGTAAGAGAGTCAAACACGGGTGCGATAGCACTCTATTCGTCGCTCGGATTTGAAAAAGTCGGCAGACGGCCGAGGTTTTACAGAGACCCTGAAGAAGCGGCAGAACTTATGACATATTATATTGATAGACAGAAGGCATAACCTCGGTTGTGCGGAAAGGATAAAGACGTGAAAATTCTTGCAATAGAAAGTTCGTGTGATGAGACCGCGGTAAGCATCGTGGAGGACGGAAGAAAAATTCTTTCAAATGCAATTCTCTCGCAGGCAGATATGCACGCGCTCTATGGCGGTGTTGTCCCTGAAATTGCGTCGAGAAAGCATATTGAGTGCATAAGCTCGCTTACGGATAAGGCTTTCTCTGATGCAGGACTTACAAAGGACGATATTGATGCCGTTGCGGTTACATATGCACCGGGTCTTATAGGCGCTCTTCTTGTTGGTGTCGGGTTTGCAAAGGCTCTTGCGTTTTCGCTTGGAAAACCGCTTATACCCGTTCACCACATTCGTGGGCATATCGCGGCAAACTACCTTGCGTTTCCCGAACTTGAGCCGCCGTTTCTCGCTCTTGTTGTATCGGGCGGACATACGCTTTTAGTGGATGTAATTTCATACACCGAGTTTAAAATCCTCGGCTCAACGCGTGACGATGCGGCAGGTGAGGCGTTTGACAAGTGCGCCCGCGTTCTCGGGGCGGGATATCCGGGTGGCGCAAAGATAGACGAGCTTGCTAAACGCGGAGATAAGAATAAATATAAGCTTCCGCGTGCACATATTGACGGTGCGGAGCTTGATATGTCTTTCTCCGGACTCAAAACAGCTGTTATAAACCTTGCTCACAAGGCGGAGCAAAAGGGCGAGGAGATAGACCGCGCATCTCTTGCGGCGTCATTCTGCGAGGCTGTATGTGATGCTTTAGTTCCCAGAACTTTCGAGGCGGCGAAGCGAGCAGGAAGAAAAAAGATAGCGATAGCGGGTGGAGTTGCGGCGAATTCATTTCTCCGCGCAAGGCTCCAAAATGAGGCAAAAAGTTCCGAAATTGAGCTGTTCTTCCCACCACTGTCCCTGTGTGGAGACAATGGTGCAATGATAGCATCTCAGGCATATTATGAGTTTTTACGCGGAAATGTCGCAAAAAGCGACTTAAACGCCAAGGCAACGTTACCAATCGATTTTTAAGAACAAAATTTGTCAGAATTATGTAAACTCAATAGCCGTTGCAGAGATTTGTGCAAATCGCGATTGGAGAGTTAACAAAAAATGTAAAAAATCCGCGAAGCCCTTGAAAACAAAGCGATTGAGCCTTGTGGAAAAACTTGTGGAAAATGTGGATAACTGTTTGTAAAACTAATTATCATAAAATTTTACGTAAACTGACAAGGTTAAAAATAAACCTCATGACACAAATTTTCGGGGAGCAAATTAATGGCAGTATATATGGCTTTCAGACGCTTTTGGAAAAGTTTGGAAGGTGGAAAAACGCTCTGAAATGTGACGAAAAGTTTCACGGAAAACGCGCTTTTTCGACACCTGGCAAATCATGGATAAGAGTGATTACGAACTGTAATAATGTTACGAAAAAAACACTTTTATACTTTTTCTGAAAAGTTGACAAAGAAGCTCGGATATATTAAAATTATTCAAAAGGAGAGATTTACAATGGAAAACACAATGAAGCAGTTTGAAAAGATTATTGAACTTCAGCTCAAGCGAGTTGAGGCGATGAAGAAGGAGAATGAGTTCATCGACTACAAGACGCTCCCGAAAATTATCATCGGCGTCTGTGGCGGTGACGGAATCGGCCCTGCAATCACTGAGCAGGCTCACCGCGTTCTTGAGCAGCTCCTCAAGGATAAGGTGGATGCGGGAAAGATTGAGTTTCGTGTTATTGACGGTCTCACAATCGAAAACCGCGTAGCGGCAAACAAGGCTATTCCGGATGATGTCCTTGAAGAACTCAAGGCTTGCCATGTTATCCTCAAGGGCCCGACAACTACACCGCGTGCCGGCGATCCATGGCCGAACATTGAGTCTGCAAACGTTGCAATGAGAAAAGAACTTGACCTTTTCGCTAATATGCGTCCCGTAAAAGTTCCGAGCGAGGGCATTGACTGGATGTTCTTCCGCGAGAACACCGAGGGCGGATACGCTGTCGGAAGCATGGGCGTAAACGTTACTCCCGATCTCGCAATTGACTTTACGGTCGCTACAACTCAAGGCTGCGATAGAATCGCAGAGCTTGCTTTTTCATATGCAGAGAAGATGGGAAAGAGCCGCGTAACAGCAGTTACAAAGGCAAACGTCATCAAGACAACTGATGGTAAGTTCCTTGATGCCTGCAAGAGAGTTGCTGCAAAGTATCCCGATATCGCATTTGATGACTGGTACATAGATATCATGACAGCAAAACTCGTTGACACAAAGCGCCGCCGCGACTTCCAGGTTATGGTGCTCCCGAACCTCTACGGCGACATCCTCACTGACGAAGCTGCAGAGTTCCAGGGCGGTGTAGGAACGGCAGGCAGTGCAAACGTAGGTAAGCGTTATGCTATGTTTGAAGCAATCCATGGCTCTGCTCCGAGAATGGTTGCAGAGGGAAGAGATAAATATGCCGATCCGTGCAGTATGCTCCGTGCGGCGGTAATGCTTCTTGAGCATATCGGAGAAGTTGAGCTTTCCGTAAAGCTTGCAAATGCTCTTGATATTTGTATGTACGAAGAAAAGAAACTTCACATCACGGGAAGAAGCGACGGCGCAACATGCGCAGAATTTGCAGACTACGTAATTTCTAAGCTTTAAGGAGAGTTTTTAAATGCACGAAAGATATATTTCGGCTTCCGTAATACGAAGACTTCCGAAATACCACAGATGCTTGAGAGAGCTCGAGAAGGCAGGCGTGGATAAGGTTTCATCAAGTGTGCTTGCGAATAATCTCGGTTTTACTGCATCGCAGGTAAGGCAGGATTTTTCATGCTTCGGCGGTTTCGGCCAACAGGGCTACGGATATAACGTTTCGAGCCTTCTTGCGGAGATTGCGGGAATAATCGGCATTGACAAGAAGCATACAGCCGCAATAATCGGCGTGGGAAATCTCGGTCGTGCGCTTATGCACAACTTCAACTTCGTAAATTGCGGATTTGAGCTTGTTGCCGCGTTCGATGCGAGCGCCAATGTAATAGGAGAAACTGTGGGGAATGTCAAGGTGCGTGATATTGCAGAGCTTGAGAGCTTCTTCCACGAGTCTCCGTTTGACGTTGCAGTACTCACTCTTCCAAAGGCGTATGTAAAAGATATGGCAAAAAAAGTTTCCGAGCTTGGCGTTTCGGGAATTTGGAACTTCACCAATATCGACCTGTCTCTCGAAGAGCTGGGCGTTGCTGTGGAGAATGTTCATTTTGCAGATAGCCTAAAGACTCTCTGCTACGAGATTTCAAAATAATTTCAGGAGAACAGTTCTATGAGGAAGGCGAAAATAACGGCCCTTGCCATACTGCTTGTTGCGTCTCTTCTTATCGCGGCAACTGCAACGGGGGGCACACCGTCAGATCCGCTCGTCTCGAAATCCTATGTCGATGTCAAATTTTTCGACAGTATGATTTCGGAGATTGAGACAAGGGTGGACAGTGCGGTAACGTCTTTTAAAAATAAATATATCGAAAAAGCCTCAGACGCTGTGAAGATTTCGTACAATGACGAGATTTATGCCGATGCACTTGCAGACGAGGTGTTAGATTCACTGCAGAGCGAGGGAAAGTACCTTTATTCGACCTCTTCGGCAAAATTGAAGAAGTTCATATCGGGAGATGTCATTTCCGGCAGACAGGGCATGATCTTCACAGTCAAATCCGGATATGTGAGATGCACATCCGGAAAGGTTATCAATATAACCAAGGGCATTGAAGCATCCTCCCCCTGCGGCATTGGAAACAATACGAAGTATATGTTCCCGGAAAATGGCGGAAGCATCGAGATTATAACGAAGGATGCAGATGTATTGATAGACGGTGTTTATTCTGTTTCTTCATACAAGCCGAAATATTCCGACGAGGCGTATGCGCTCAAAAAACTTGGCCTTGTAAGGGGCGCGGCGGACGGTATGGAGCTCTACCGCGGAAACACGCGTGCAGAGAGCATAACTATGCTTATTCGTCTCCTCGGTGAAGAGGAAAACGCTCTTATGGCGGAGCATTATCATCCGTTTACGGATGTTGATGCATGGGCAAAACGCTATGTCGGATATGCCTACCGTATGGGATATACAAAGGGCGTTTCGAACACTCGTTATGGCGGAAGCGAAATGACAACATCGATACAGTATATGACGTTTATTTTGAGAAGCCTTGGATATAGTGAAGAAGCGGGAGATTTCAAATATGCATCGGCAATCGACGATGCAGTAAGGCTTGGGGTTATCCCTCAGAGTACCGCGTCAGAGCTTTACTCAAGTGAATTCCGCCGAGATCACGTTATGCACATATCCTATCTTGCGATGTCGGCAAAGGTAAAGGGAAGCAACAGGACGCTTCTTTCAAAGCTTGTTGCAAACGGCGCGGTTGACGGAGATGCGGCAAACGAATTTTTAGGAAGATAAAAAGCTTATCGGGAGTGGGAAAACCACTCCCGATATTTGAGTTGACAAAACGGTGTGCCGTATATTATAATAATAGAGCGTTTTAAATGAATATCGGGGTGTGGCGCAGCTGGTAGCGCGGGTGGTTTGGGACCATCAGGCCGCAGGTTCGAGCCCTGTCACTCCGACCAAAAAAGACATCCGAAAGGATGTCTTTTTTGTATTTAAATATGGAAGGGCTCGAACCTTGAGAAGGTCGCGACAAAGAGGAAAACAGTCCGGGGGACTGTTTTCTTGGCGCGAGGAGCGAAGGCGGGTACCGAAATGCGAAGCATTTGGGTCGCCGAGGTTGGCAGATTGCGGAGCAATATGAAGCCCTGTCACTCCGACCAAAAAAGACATCCAACGGATGTCTTTTTTGTATTTAAATATGGAAGGGCTCGAAGCTTTTTTTGTTTAATGCATCGCGGTGTGAAATAAGAGCAAAGATCTTGTGCTTTTGGGGCTTTGAGAGTGAAAAATTGCTTGAAAAATGACAGGAAATAGTGTATAATTTTTCTATAATAATTTTGGAGGGGATTTTAATGTATTTTTGTCCGAATTGTAACACAAAATCAGAAGAACCGATGAACTTCTGCGGTAACTGCGGTACCAAGATGATGTATGCAGTGCCTGTAGAGGAGCCTGTTGCTCCCGTTGCAGAGCCCGTTGCAGAGCCCGTTGCTCCTGTTGTAGAGCCCGCTGCTCCTGTTGCAGAACCCGCTGCTCCTGCTTACAGCCCTGCAGAACCGGTAGCAGCATCTGGAGATAATTCTAATCTCGTAGGAAAAATAGTAGGTATGGCATTGTCCGCTACAGGTCTTCTCAGCCACTTCATTGCCTTCTGCCAGATTATGTCAAACCTTCGCAGAGAAGATTTTGCTTTTGGAATGGCAATCGGATACTTGTTCTTTGCCGCACCGCTTTCAGTTGTCGGTTTCATCCTTTCAAGCAAGAATGATGACGGCGGCAAACTTGCTATCTTCAGCCGCCTTGGCAAAATTTTCGGTCTTGTCGGTGCAGGTATTGCGGCACTTTATCTCACAATAGCATTCTTCAACTTCATCTTCAATCTTTAATACATAACACTTTCTTGCGAGGTTTGTGATGGACGGAAAACTCAGAAAGATTATAAAAAGAAACCGCGATGCTCTGGTGAAGTCAGAAAAGCGATTTGCTGATATCTATGAAATCATGTTTTCATGGAAAGACAGCGTGCTTTGTGAGACGAGTGACGGTTTCAGAGTAAAAAAACAAACCTACGGCGAGATGGAAAACAGAATTAAAAGCGCGGCGGCGGCTCTTTACGAAAAGGTAGGCGCAACTCACGCGTATATTGCGCTGGAGCTTGACAACAGTCCCGAGTGGATTGTTGCTTTCTGGGCAATACTCATGAGCGGAAATAGACCGTATCTTGTGAATTTGCGCTACCCGGCCTCGCTCTCAAACGGTATTTTTGAAACTCTCGGCATAAAATACACTGTCTGTAAAGACGTGTCTGAACTTAATGCCGAGAGTATACCTGTTTCTGAGCTTGTGGGTGAAGGAGCTCCTCCGCGCGATGTTTTTGAAAACGAGATTGCATTTTCTTCTTCCGCAACCTCTATGAACGAAGTAGTGTGTTTCTACACGGGTGCCGAGGTTTCGGAGCAGATAATGAATTTCGAAACTATAGTTAAGCTTGAGCCGAGAATTGCAAAGCATTACAAAGGTGAACTCAAACAGCTTGCATTTCTGCCGTTTTACCATGTATTTGGTCTTTTTGCCGTATATTTCTGGTTTGCATTCTTTGCACGGACAATCGTATTTTTGCGCAACTATTCGGCAGACACAATACTCAAAACCTGCAGAAAGCATAACGTGACGCACATTTTCGCCGTTCCTGTTTTGTGGCACACTATCGAAAAGAGCGTTATTGCCACCGCAAACGAAAAGGGCGAATATGAAAAATTGCAAAAAGCAATGAAGCTTACGTCATTTTTGCAGAATATGTTTCCGAGTTTTGGGCCTGAACTTTCAAAGAAGATTATGGGAAAGGTCACGAGAGAAATTTTCGGAGAGTCGGTTATGTTCTGTATAAACGGCGGAAGCTATGTGAAAGATTCCGCTCTCGAGCTTCTTAACGGCATCGGGTACAACACATACAACGGATACGGCATGAGCGAAATCGGAATTACCTCCGTTGAGCTTCGCAGAAAGATGAAGCATCGATGCGAGAATTCTATTGGGCGCCCGTTTGACTCGGTTGAGTACAAAATCTCCGATGACGGAGTTCTCCTCGTAAGGGGAAGTTCTCTCTGCACAAGAAAACTCGTTAATGGGAAAGAACAGGTCTTTGACGGATGGTTTAACACGGGCGACAAGATGGTTGAGAGTGAGGGGAACTACTTTATCCTCGGCCGCGAGAGCGATATCGTGCTCGGTGAAAACGGCGAGAACATCAACCCTGATATGATTGAGAAACTGCTTGACATCAAAGATGCAAAAGCATTATCAGTGCTCGGGCTTCGCGGCGAGGACGGCGATGAGCTTTCGCTTGTCGCAGAAGTCAGCGAGTTTGTTTCAGACGAGAAGCTTCGCGCCATTCGCGAGGCTGTTTATGCAATAAACGACACTCTTCCGCGTACGACTTCTATAAAGAAGTTCTATTTCACTACCGATGCTCTGTGCCCACCGACCGCTATAAAAGTCAGTCGTGCACAGCTTATAAGAAAAATTGAAAACGGAGAAGTTAAGCTTATTTCATTCGCGGATATGAAAGGCGAAGCAAAGGATGGCGGTGAGTCACGCCTTGCGAGAGACGTGCGCGTGGTTATCGCGGAGATTCTCGGAATTTCTGCCGAGGATATCGGAGTCGATACTCACATTTTCTACGACCTCGGTGCAACGAGCATACAGTATTTTTCCATTCTCTCGCGTCTGTCGGAAAAATTTTCCGTGTCGGACTATAAGCAGAATGACAAGTTCTGTTATACGGTGCGCGACATCTGCGAATATCTGGAAAAGCATATTTGATTATGAAGAAAAAATGGTTTATTGACCTGTTCCTCGCTTTCGCGAGGATAACAGGAGGTTTGCCCGCGTGGCTGTTTTTTAAGCCTCGTGTGTTCAGGGCAAAAAGAAGATTGCCGAAATCGTGCATCATAGTTTCAAATCATAAATCGCTTCTTGATTTCGTTCTGTATCTTCTGGTTTTTCCTTTCCGCACAGTGCGTTTTCTTATGGCAGAGGTGCTTTATAATAAGGGAAAGTTCTTTTCGTTTCTCTTGAATTCCCTCGGCGGTGTGAGAGTAAACCGTGATGACCGGGATTTTTCCTTTGTCAGCGAAGCACTCGAGATTCTTGATGCCGGCGGGACCGTGGGAGTTTTTCCCGAAGCACGTCTTCCTGTCGGAGGAAAACCTTTCCCGTTTACGACGAGCACGGCGTTCATTGCGATGAATTGCGATGCGCCGATTGTTCCCGTATATACAGACGGAAGATACGGTATATTCAAACGCACGGGCGTGTGCGTGGGTGAGCCGTTTCACCTTACGGATTATATGAAGGACGGCATATCTACAGAAGAACAGCTGAAATATCTTACGGATATTTTGCACGATAAGGTTTACTCGCTTGAGAAAGAGCTTATTTGCAGAAAACAGCAACACAGGCTTTTTGACATCCGTCGATTGCCTATGGATATGTCGAGGTTTGTTATGTCGGCCCTTATGCCGGTATTGCGAATCAAGAGACTTACGCCCGAAGGTGAAAAATACAAAGTGAAAATAAAAGGTGGCGCAATTATTGCGGCAAACCATACGTCTTTTCTCGACCCGTTCATAGCGGGGCTCACGTTCTGGTACAGACGAATGCACTATCTGGTTGCTGAAATCGTTATGGGCGGACGTGTTCGGTCATTTTTTCTCAAGGGTGTCGGCGCGATAAGGATTGATCGTAATGCCGCGGATGTTGAAGGAATAGACCGAGCGATTACAAAGCTTCGCGAGGGGTATCTTCTTACTGTCTTCCCGCAGGGCGGAATACAAAAGGACAATGACGTAAATGATATAAAATCAGGAGCTGTCCTTATGGCAATACGTGCAGGTGTGCCGATTGTTCCGATGCACATTGTCGGAAGGAAACGTTGGTATGAGAGGCAGACGGTTATAATCGGAAATCCCGTTAATCCTGCCGATTACAGTACGAGGAAAGTTCCGAGTTTTGCCGATATAAAAAACATTACCGACGCGCTTGTCTCAGAACTTAAAAGATGCAAGGCGGCGGGTAATGATGAAAACGCATTGGAGAAATAAAGATGGACATTTTTGAAAGACTTGTTGAAGTCTGCACAGCTGTTTTTGACGGTGATATAAATGTTGATGGGATAACACCAGAATCTTCCCTCAGGGAAGATATCGGCATAAATTCCGTTGGCCTTCTGTACATGGCGATGGCGCTTGAGGATGAGTTTGACATAAAGTTCTGTAATGACGATTTTCTTGAGATCAGGACCGTCGGCGATGTCATTCGCACAATTGAGAAGAAGGTCGGCTGATGGAGTGGAGAAGCGTGTCGCCGAAACGTGGCGACATAGTGCGAACAAAGGTGAGCTTCTATTGCCACTACGGCGTTTTTGTAAGCGAGGATGAGGTTATTCAGTTCGGTCTTCCTGATGACCCGGGAAGACCTGCAAATGAGATTCACGTTCTCACGTCTGACATCTACACATTCCTCGCGGGAGGAGATGTTGAGGTGGCACATCCGAGCCGGGAAGAAGCAAAAAAAATGCGCTCACGTGAGGAGATTATCAGATGCGCTCGCGAGCGAATCGGCGAGAGCGGATATGATATTCTTCACAACAACTGTGAGCACTTTGTAAATAGCTGTGCTTTTGGAGAAAGCAGCTCAGCGTTTTTGGATGAGGTTCGCGAAAAAATCCGAAAAAAACTCGGCAGAAAATAAAACCAGGGGGTGAAAAGGAATGTGGATTCTTGCAGGTATAGCAGCGTTTATAATACTTCTTATTGCCGTTATACTGATGCTCCCTGTGGATGTTATTCTGAAAACTGACCCGACGGGGGAGCTTATTTTCAGATATAAGTTTCTGGGGAAAACATACGGCGAAAATCCCGACCCTTCAAACCCCGTTGTAAAGATGCTTAAAGAAACTTCGGGACTTTCACGTGTTGAAAAAGATAAACTTGCAGACAGCATAAAGTCCGGCGGCTTATCTTCAACAATAAGCGAAAGTCTCTCTCTTATAATATCGCTCCTGAAAAGACTTTTGCAGTTGCTTTCGCATTGCAAGGTCAAGGTTTTAAAGCTCAATATCGTATGCGCCGAAAACGACGCGGCAAAAACTGCGATAGGCTATGGAGCTTGCCACGCAATTGTGTGGCCGATTATAGGGCTTGTGCATTCCAATATGAAAGTTTGCGAGAAGGGCGAGGAGATAAACATCGTCTGCGATTATTCAAAGGAAAAAGGCTCAGCCGAATTCGAAACGGTAATAACCGTGAGAGTGTTCAGAGCGCTTGTGGCGTTGATTCATGCCGCCGCAGATGAGGCGAAGCGAATCGCCGAAAAAGAAAATCAAGATTAATCATAGAAAGAGAGGATGCGTTGCATCATCTCACCAAGCGTTTTCTCGTTGCTTGCGAGCAGTGCGTGGGTTTCGCCTTTTATTTCAAAGAGCTCGCAATTTTTGCATCGCTTTGCGAACAGATGCTGGGGCTCGTTTTCGACCATTGTGTCGTTTTCTGCAGAGATTATGAGAATCTTTGCGTTGATATTGTCAATAATCTTGCGCTTGAAAATCTCGCCTCCGACGGTCAGGGAGTTATATACCCAGCCGAGGCTCATGGGAGTTGACTGGTAGAAAGGATTTTCACGGCGCAGGTTCATATTATATTCAAAGCGTACACGGCTTGTGCCGTGGCTTGCTCTGTAGGACACATCGGGATTGAATTCTTTTGTCAGGGAGAACTTTCTTTTTTTGCCGAGGATAGCCTTTGCGACGGCGAGGCCGTGGCGAGCAACCTGCTGAGGCACCATATCCACAACGGGCATGAACATCGGTGCGGAAAGAATGGCTTTTTTTATTTTTTCGCGGTATCGTGCGAGATACAGCGCGGCAACCGCACAACCCATGGAATGGGCATACAGATAGATGGGCTTGTCCGTCTTTGGAGCTACGACTTCGTCCATGAACTGGTTGAGATCGCGTACGTAATCATCGAAGCGGTCAACGTGCAGAAGGTCGCGGTGGTTGGTAAGCCTTCCGGAAAGACCATGACAGCGTTGGTCGTAAACAAACAGGTTATAGCCCTGATTGAGCATATAGTAGATGAATTCATAAAACTTTTTCGTAAACTCGCTTAGACCGTGAACAATAACGATTGAAGCGCGGTTTCCCTCGCTTAAGAAGAACTCATAATATATTTTTGTGTTGTCAAAAGCGTTGAAGTTTCCCGTAGTTCTGCATTCAGCAAGCTTCTTTTCCACATCGGAAATGCGTGTGTTAAATTCAGCGTCAGGGATAATATCAAGCTTGTAAGTTGGAACGAACTTCATCTCAAGCGCTCCTTTGGTTAAAAATTATATAAAGTGGTGATAATAATGGTACTTTCTAAAAAACCTAAACTGAAAAGGGTATTGATAGCCATTATTATAACAATTTTATGTTTTTTTACGGTATCTCTTCTTGCTACAAAAATCATATATGACAGTATTTTCGTGCGCTATGACTGCACTTTGTCGGAATATCCCGAGGGGCTTTCGGAAACTGTTGCATTCCGCGAAACGGTGACATACCCGTCGGGAGAAAATATGCTCTCCGGATATTTGTATAAGTGCCGCGGCGAAAATGCGAAAGACTCGCTTATTGTAATCGTTCCCGGGTACAATGCGTGCTCGGATAGCTACATCTGGCAGATACACGAGTTGCTTTTGTGCGGGTGGTCGGTGTTCGCGTTTGACTCAACGGGCTGCTGTAAGTCCGAGGGGGATTCAAGTATAGGATTCCCGCAGGAACTCTGTGATATAAGGGCAACGCTTGATTATCTTAAAAGCAAGGATAATTTTTCGCATAAGGACATTGTTCTTCTCGGGCATTCGCGCGGTGGGTATGCCGCGTGTTGTGCGCTTGCGTACGATTACGACATTTCAGCCGTTGTATCGGTAAGCGGAGTGAACAGCGCGATGGACGGAATAATGAGCGCGTCGGTATCAAAGATAGGACCGCTTGCATATGTAAATTACGGCTTCCTCTGGCTGTACCAGACGATGCTTTTCGGAAGCGAGACGGTAAATCTCCGCGCGGATAAGGCGATTGCAAAAACAGATACGCCCGTGCTTCTGATACACGGTGAGGATGACGATCTGATACCTGTAGATAAGTTTTCGATTATATCTCACAGAGAGAACTTAACGGGCGATAATGTTGAGTTCATAATGCGGTCGCATCCCGACAACGCAGGCCATACAAATCTTCTGTTTGATGACGACGGCACGGCGGACGATGAACTTATTGAGATAATAAATGATTTTCTGGATAGAAAAATGGGGAAATAAAGAGGGTTTTCAATGGACGTGATTCTGATACCGGCGTATGAGCCGGACGAAAAGCTCGTATCGCTTGTGCGTGAGCTTTGGGAGAATGAATTCAAGATTGTAGTTGTTGATGACGGAAGCGGGGAGAAGTTCAAGGGGATTTTTGATTCCGTACGCAACCTTGCAGATATTGTGACACTCCCGAAGAACTGCGGCAAGGGAGCTGCGCTCAAGGCGGGTATGCGCTATATAAGGGACAATCTTCCCGAATGCGAGAACTTCATAACCTGCGATGCCGACGGTCAGCACCTTCCGAAAGACGCTGTCCGCATCCGAGAACTCTTGCACCGTGGAAATAAGTTTGTTTTGAGTGTGCGCGAGCGAAAGGGAAAGATACCGCTCCGTTCAAGGATTGGCAATGATTTTTCAAAAGTTATATACACACTGCTCACAAACCGTTACCTTTCCGATAATCAGTCGGGGCTTCGCGGATTTGCGAGAAGCAATCTTGACTGGCTCATAGAGGTTGAAAAGAATAACTATGATTATGAGATGAACGTGCTCTATTATGCCGCAAAGAAAGGGCTCAAGATAACAACGCTTCCAATTGATGCGATTTACATTGGAAATAACGAATCAAGCCATTTTAGTCCTGTTGCGGACACGGTAAGGATATACAAAAGTCTTTTCTCGCTCGCGAGAGGAACGGTCTTCTCGTTTATTGCGGCAGAAATACTGTTGCTTATTGCATCGTTTTTAACAGAGCCTCATTACATACCGGTTGTAGTGCCTTCCATAGGTGCAATATCGCTTTTAATGTGCATTATCTTCAACAGATATGTCGTTTTCAAAAAGGAAGCTTCAATTGAGTATCTTACAACGATAGGATATGCGGTAATATACTATTTCGTATATACACTGATGTGTGTATTGGTTGTTCTGCTTATACCGGGCATTCCGCTTTTTTTAAACTTCAATATGGTTTACATTATCTGTCTGCCACTCAGGTATTTCCTGCATCAGCTGATATTTATAGCTTCGATTACAAAAGAATAAAACAAACACAAAGACAAACATGTATAAATGTTTGTCTTTATTCTTTATAAATTTTTAAGTGCTTCTGCAATTTTCTGCGAGAAGCCTGACTTTTCAAGTCGAAGTATCTGCATAATGCAGGCAAAAGTTGTGTCCTCATTTGCAAAACCGTGCATCTTTACAACGGTTTTCTTCGTGCCGAGGAATGTTGCACCGCCGCGTGAATTAAAATCAAATGTTTCAAAGAGTTTTGCGCTGATTTTGCCTGCAAGCTCGGGATTGTCAATACCGAGGTCGTTGACTATCTGCATAGCTTTTTTTCCTGCGGCTTCAGTGCTCTTAAGGAGAAGGTTTCCGGAAAAACCGTCGGTAACGATAACGTCAGCATAGCCGGAGACCATATCGCTGCCCTCAAGGTTGCCGATAAAGTTAATATCAAGCTCAGAGAGTTTCTTAAAAGCTTCAAGCGTAAGGGCGTTGCCCTTTGAATCCTCGCGGCCGACGGACATAAGCCCGACACGGGGATTTTCAACTCCGCAATGGCATTTTGAAAGAACGTTTCCCATTACTGCAAAACGAACAAGATCGTTTGCTGTGCAGTCAATAATTGCACCACAGTCAACAAGGCAGAGAAGCTTTTCTCCTGCGCACGGAAGAGCACTGCAAAGCGACGGGAATTTAATTGGCGGAATAAGACCCAGGCGGCAGATAGAGCCGACGAGAAGAGCGCCCGTGCTCCCTGCGGAAATCATCGCAATGCAGTCATCGTCTGTCTTAAGTCTGCCGAATGCAAGCGCGGCAGAAGAGTTGTCGCGACCTCCGAAGATGCAAGTGGGAGGTTCATCATTCGTGATATAATCACAGGTATCAATGACCTCGTATTGTTCAGGGAAAATCCCTTTTGCTGCCATTTCGCGGTCAACAAGAAGCTTTTCTCCTACGAAAACCGGGAATATGCCACATTCGCCGATTGCCCGTGCGGCACCGCGCAGAACTACTTCAGGGCCTGCATCTGCACCATATATATCAATAACGATTTTCTTCATAGAAAGACACCTTATTCCAAAGAAATGATGTAGTCATAAACATCCTGCTTGCCGTCAACAAAGCCAAAGTCAACAAGGGGATACTCGTTTTCCATAAAGGCTCGGAGTGCGTCCGTTTCTTCTTCGGAAACAGACTTGCCGCAGAAGAAGATTGCAACTGCTTTTTCGTCCTCTTCCATAATTGCTTTTATAAGGTTTGTTACCGTGTAGAATCTGTCAGAATTGCAGAGGAGAATCTCCTTGCCACGGAGTCCTATATAGTTGTCTTTTTCAATATCGACACCGTTCATATTGGTAGTACGCGTAGCGGTTGTGACGTATGCCGAGGTGACATTTGAAAGACCGGAACTCATATCTTCGATAAGCTCATCCACTGTATCACACCAGAGATTCATCATGGAAAGAGCGCTGTAGCCTTCCGTTATGGACTTTGTCGGGATAACGTGAACGGAAGCTTCTTTATATATCTCCGCCGCCTGATTTGCGGTGAGGATGATGTTAGAGTTGTTCGGGAGCACGACGATGTGCTCTGCTTCAAAACGGTCGAATGCGGCGAGAAAGTCGGAGACTGACGGGTTGTTTGTCTGGCCACCGTCGATAACAGCGTTTGCGCCGATGTTGTAGAAATAGTCAACGATACCTTCGCCGGATGCAACCGCAACGATAGCGTATTTTACTTTCTCTTTCTCTTCTGCCCTTGCGTTTGCTGAAGTATTTGACTGTATCTCACTGTGCTGGACTGACATATTCTCAATCTTGAGCGTGACAAATTCGCCGAAACGTCTTGCATATTCAAGAACCTTTTCGGGTTCAAATGTGTGGATATGAATCTTCACGATGCTGTCTGATGCAACTGCAACGATAGAGTCGCCGAGCGCATTAAGCGGTTTTACAAACTCATCGGTAGAGAAAGAGGCAATATCAGTCTTTGCGTTCATAAGCTGGAGGATAAATTCTGTGCAGTAGCCATACTCCATAACGCTGTCGGGACCGAAATCGGAAGTGTTTACCGTCTTCGGAGTAAAGTCGTTATCTTCAATGTCTTCAAGCGTAGTGCCGCAGAAATAGGTGTGCATACCTTCAAAAAAGCAAACAAGGCCTGCGCCACCGCTGTCAACAACGCCCGCTTCCTTGAGAACAGGGAGAAGTTCAGGTGTTTTCGCAAGAGAGGCGTTCATACATGAGATGAGATCCGCGAGGCCGGATTTAAAATCAGTATATTTATCAGCGTTTTCCTGAAGAAACTCTGCCGATTCGCGGATTACGGTGAGAATCGTACCCTCGGTGGGAGTCATAATCGATTTATAGGCATCTTCGCGTGCATACTCAAAAGCACGTGCCATATCGGAAAAAGAAATGCTTTCTTTTTCTTCAAAGCCGCGGCAGAGGCCGTGGAAAAACTGGGAGAAAATAACTCCTGAATTTCCGCGCGCGCTGAGAAGAACGGCGCGGGAAAGCTCCTTCATATAGTTGCCGATATTTTTCTGTACAGTTACGGAAGCAAGGCCACCGCCAAAGGTGTGCACCATATTTGTACCGGTATCGCCATCGGGGACGGGGAAGACGTTGAGATCGTTTATAAAGTCCATTCTCCGCTTGAGGTTGCGATAGCCGACGGTAAATATGTAATTCAAAACCTTGCCGTCTATATACTGCTGCATGGCTTATTCATTCCCCTCAATAGTAACTTCTTTGCCAAACGTATATGCGATAACGGTGCCGGGACCGACGGATGCACCGACTATCGGACCAATGTAACCAAAGATGACTTCACGAAATTCTGCGCGCTTTAAGATTTCATCGCGAAGAAGGATTGCGCTCTCCTCACAGTCAGCATGAGAAATCATGAGAGTGTCATACACCCCGTCTGCAGCTTCAATTGCAAGGTCTGCAATTGTTGCGCGGGCGTTTGCCGCGCCCTTGACCTTCTTGCAGGCATAGTTCTGACCCTTAATGTCGGAGATAATAATCGGTTTTACACCGAAGAGATTGCCAAAAAATGCCTTTGAAGCCTTGATGCGACCCGCACGGCGGAGATATTCCATAGAATCGACAGTGCCGAACTGGTTTACCTTAAGGCGGATGCTTTCGATGTACTTTGCACACTCTTCCGCAGAGAGACCTTCGGCTCTTTTGATAGATGCCTGGATGAGAAGATACCCTTGACCGAGGGAGCTTATGAGAGAATCGACGCAGTAAATCTCAGCATCAGCATATTCTGATTTCAACTCTTCGGCAACGACACGTGCAGTGTTTACGGATGCTGAAAGAGCTGAAGAACAAGAAATATAGAGAACAGCCTTGCCTTCGTCAAGGACTTTCTTGAATGATTCGTAGAATGAAGTTTTAGGAACCTGCGTGGTAAAGATACGCTTGCCGTTACGCATAAGGTCGTAATGCTCTTTTGTTCGCGCACTGTCCCAATCAAGAGAAGCAATGTCTTCGGTATCATCAACAGAGAAGTTCATTGCTATATATTTTATGTCATATTTCTCACGAAGAGAAGTGTTTAAGTCACAGGTAGAGTCGCCGAAAATTACAAATTCTTTCATGTCCCGTCTCCTATTTCTTTTGACTTTTAATAATATTTTCCATTATAGCCTTTTCTTTGACAAGCCCATCGCTGATTTCCGTGCCCCACCAGTAAGCCGCACAAAGACCGGGGCCTACGGAACAGCCACAGGACATACCTATATGGCTGATGATGACCTCACGTGGGTTAAATTCTTTTATAATCATATCACGGAGTTTTTCTGCAACAGCACGGCGGTTTGAGTGAGAAACAAAGATTATCTGTTTCTCAGGCTCAATTATGATTTCCTTCATGTATTTTATCACGGCATCAAGTGCATTTGCTTTACCTTTGAACTTGCCGAGAACTTCGGAAAGCCCTATGCGGTTGAAATCAGCCATCGGATTGATTCCGACGAGATTGCCGAAAAACGCCTTGAAGTTTGAAATTCTGCCGGTGCGGCAGAGGAAGAACAAATCATCCATTGGACCAATCTGGTGCACACGGTGTTTGTTCGCTTCTATATACTCTGCGGTTTCTTCAAGAGAAAATCCCTCTTCACGCTTCTTTGCGGCTTCTATTGCAAGCATTGAGAGCGGCATAGAATAGCGCAGAGAGTCGATGCAGATAATCTTGCGCTCCGGATATTTCGGGAGAACATCGTTCTTAACAAGCTCGCAGGTGGAGTATGTTCCCGAAAGTGCAGAAGAGAGTGTAAGGCAAAGAATATCCTTTCCGTTTGAAAGATGCCTCTCGAATGTATCAATTATCTCGCCGGTAGGACACGCGGCAGACTTATATATCATCTTTTTGCTGGACATAGACTCAAAAAACTCTTCAGGATCGTGACGCTCCCAGTCAATATCGGAATATTCGGCATGACCGTCGGGAAAATAGACAAGTCCTTTTATATAGTCGTCAATTCCAAAACGTTCGCGGAGCTCTCGCACGAGGTCGCACGAGGTGTCCGGAATAATAACAAAATCAGCCATAAAATCCCCCTAGATACTATACAATAATACACACTAATAATATCATAAAAAGCGACTATTTTCAACAAATTTATTTTTTTCGATAAAAGGATGAAATTTGCAGAAAAATGTGTTATAATATCAAAGGTTTTATGGGGAAAGGGGATACAATCTGGTATGATTTGGATTTATATATTGGCAGGGCTTCTTCTCGGAGGTCTCGTTTTCATGTTTGTTTACACATATCCGATTTCAAAAATAGTATATTTTTCACAGCTTGTGAGAGAAACGCCGGAGAAATGGGGGCACATCTGCTCCGCACCAGATAATGAAGAGCAGCTTGCAATGTGGAATGCGGGTATTGAATGGGCAGAAAAGTATCGGGATAAGGTAACCGAAGTCGAGATTGAAAACGACGGCTTCTCGCTCTTTGGCGAGTACTTTGATTTCGGTGCAGACAGATGCGTTATCATTCTTCCTGGCAGATGCGAATGTCTCAAGTATTCTTACTATTTCGCATCGCCGTATAAAGAAGCAGGGTTCAACGTTCTTGTTATCGACACCCGCTGTCACGGAAAAAGTAGTGGAAAGTACAACACCATCGGCGTGAAAGAATCGAGAGACGTTATCGCGTGGTCAAAGCTTATGCACGAGCGCTTCTCTAACCGTGAGGTGTGGTACCACGGTATCTGCATAGGCACTGCCGCAGGCATTTTTGCAATGACGGATAAATCCTGCCCCGATTATGTGTGTGGATTTGTAACCGAAGGCTGCTTCGTATCGTTCCGAGAAACGTTCAAACAGCATATGATATACAATAAACGCCCGCTTTTTCCGGTGCTTGACCTTGTTATGCTTCATATAAATCGACATACGGGAACAAATGTTTATAAGGACAAACCGATATCTGCAATAACTAAAATAAAACCCGATGCACGCGTTCTCTTTCTCTATGGTGAAAAAGACGTTTTCTCGCTCCCTGAAAAGTCGCAGAAGCTTTTTGACCGTTGCAGCGCAAAAGATAAAAAGCTTGTATGGTTTGACAAGGGCGGGCATTCGCATCTGAGAATAAACAACACCGAGAAATACGACAGAGAAATCATAGAGTTTTTCAAAAGATAAAGAAGTCTGCGTGGGTGATGGGTATGAGTAGAAAAAAGTATGCAGTTTTCACTATGGATGTCGAAGCGTTCAGCGATACGGAATGTGTTGCGAAATCTGAAAGCAAGGTTGATGTTGACCTTCTTGACGGCTTCGACGAATATATGAAAATTCTTGATAAACATAATATCAAAAGCACTCTTTTCACAGTTGGTACGCTAGCTCCGCAAATTGCCGACCGCCTTAAGAAAAATCTTGAAAACGGCCACCGCCTTGCTCTTCACGGACATACGCATGTTGCGCCGATGGACGTAAAGAAAGAAATATTCAGAGCAGAAGTAGGCCGCGCAAAGAAATTGCTTGAGGAGATTTTCAAAACAGACGTTGAGGGTTTTCGTGCACCGTTTTTCAGCCTTGACAATGCACGGCTTGATATCTTAAAAGAGCTTGGATTCAGGTACGATTCTAGCCGCCTCAATTTTTCAAAGGCACGTCATACCGTAGAACTTGATATGAAAGACTTTAACAGAATTTCCCGAAACCTATTCCATAATGACGGCTTTTTCGAGTTTGGTCTTTCAAAGGGAAAGGTCTTCGGAAAGAGGTTTTCGATTTCGGGCGGAGGATACGTCCGCATCAGCAACTGGACATTTGTGAAGACGCTCATAAAGATGTATCTCGGCAAAAATGATTATTATGTCTTCTATCTGCACCCGTTTGAACTGACACGTCAGGAAATCCCGAGGATACGTGGGCTTAAGTCATATGACCGCTTCTATCTCAAATACGGTATTGAGGGATATAAAAAGCGCATCGAGAAAATAATCTCGATGCTCAAAAAGGCAGGGTATGAATTCGTAACCTTTGAGGAACTCTCTGAAAGACTTACTGAAAAAAGTTATAGCGTCAGCACATAGAACGACCATTTTCTGTTTACCGGAGGTAAATGAATGAAAAAAAGAGTATTCTATACAGAGCTTGCCTATCTCATAGGAATTTGTGCCATTGCATTTGGTACAGTTCTTATGGTGGCGGCGGATTTTGGCGTTTCGATGATTGTTGCGCCTGCATACATCTTATACGAGTGGCTTAATCCTTACTGGAGCTTTTTTACATTCGGTATGGCGGAGTATTGTTTCCAGGGATTTCTCATTATACTTACAGCTCTTGTCATAAGGAGATTTAAAGTAGGTTTTCTTTTTTCTTTTGCGACAGCGGTTCTGTATAGCCTTATATTGGACGGGTTTATGCTTATTTCGAGTTTTTTGCCGGTGGATTTCTTCTGGCAGAGAGCTATCTGGTATGCAGCAGGGCTTATATTTGCAACGGCAGGCGTATCTCTTATGTTCAGCACTTACATTTCGCCCGAGGCATATGAGCTTTTGGTAAAAGAGCTTTCGGGGCATTTCGGTGTCGATATACATAGGTTCAAGATTGGATATGACCTTTCAAGCTGTCTTTTGGGAATCATTATGAGCTTCGTGTTTTTCGGTTTCGGAAACTTCGTCGGAGTCAGATGGGGAACAATTCTGACAGCGTGTCTCAACGGTTATGTAATAAGCCTTTTCTCAAGGCTCTTCTCCAAAATCTTTGAGTTCCGAGATGCGTTTGCATTCCGTTCGTTTTTTGAAGGCAGAAAATAAAAAAACACACCTTGCAAAAGCAAGGTCTGTTTTTTATTTTTCAATCTATTTAATTTCCTGTTCAAGTTCGTCAAACAAATCACTGTCGAAAAAGTCTCTCACGGTAATATCAATCCCGTCACAAAGCTTTTTTATTGACACAACTCCGGGGTTTTTGCTCTTTGCGCCGAGAATACTGTAAACAGTAGAGGGAGAAACACCGGAAAGGTTTGCAAGAGTGTTTACCGCGATGTTGCGTTCATTACAGAGCTCAATAATTCTCTTTTCTACAGCCTCTTTTATATTCACTCAAAACACCTCGTGATATATCGTTAATAAGATTTTAACCAAATCTACGATAAATCGTGTGGGATATATCGCAATTTTGAAAAGGGTGTGCTATAATATACGATATATCCCACAGAAGGAGGTTGAAATGTATCACTTGTACTTTTTTTGGCCACAGGAATACTCCAAAAGAAGTTTCTGCGGAGTTGCGAAGAATTTTGGTAGATTTAATTGAGAGGAGAGGTGTTACTGAGTTTTTGGTTGGCAGTCAAGGAGCTTTTGACAGTATAGTGAAGCGTGAACTAAGGAGCCTCAAAGAGAGTTATCCTATCAGATTTGCAGTTGTGTTGGCATATTTGACGAATGCAGACGTTTTAACGGAAGAAGAGGCTGATGATACGGTTTTCCCCGAGGGA
>JAZQSI010000135.1:0-16590 GCA_045629985.1 Eubacteriales bacterium | reverse complement strand
TGTTTTCCCGAAGATACGGAATACGCAGGATTTTTCTTTGAAAATATTTTCAAGCTCCCCTCGGCTCGCGTGTGCGAAGTCGGCGGCAAGGTGGTAGCGATGATACACGTCTTTCCCCGAAAGCTAAAGACGCCTGAGGGGGATTTGTCGGCAAAGTATATCTACGGTGTCGGTACGACGGTGTCTGCGCGAGGGCGCGGAATAGCAGGGAGAATGCTCGAAGATGAAGCGAAGGATTGCGATGTGCTCCTTCTTATTCCGCAGAGCGAGAGCCTTTTTGCGTTTTATAAAAAATACGGCTTTGATTTTCTTGCAAAAGTGAAAAAAGAAGAGGTCGCGCCCCAAGGTAAGACGGAAATAAGACGGGCAACAGAAGCGGATGTTTCGTATATTAATGAGGTTTACGAAAACGCCCTTAAGGCATCTGCCTTTGCAGAGCGAGATGATGCTACCTGGCGGCTTCTTATGACAGAGTATGATTTCTTCGGAGGCGGGTTCGCCGTATTCCGCGGGGGATATTGCGCATACTATGAGCATAACGGAAAGCTGTTCATTGCGGAGTTCTTTTCAAACGGTGCAACTCCTTCTGAAGTTGCAGGTGCGTTTGGGCGTGAGTGTACAGTGATAACAAGCGAAGGAGAAACGCCGCTTGCGGTGATGAAGCCTGTAAGCGAGACGGGAAGAGAGGCTCTTGAAAGAATAGAGAACCGTTATATAAATCTTATGCATAACTGAAAAGGAGTCAGGATACAATGGTATATTTGCTTCTTGAAAACGGATTTGAGATGTGCGAGGCGCTTGCGCCTGTTGATATACTCCGCCGTGGCGGAGTGAATGTCACAACTGTCGGCGTGTCGGGAAAGCTTATTAAGTCTTCTCACGGCGTTGAGGTTTCGGCAGACATTGAGCTTTCGGAAACTGACTTTTCGGAGATGGAAATGCTCATTATTCCGGGCGGACAGCCGGGAGTGGACAACCTCTGGGAAAACGAAAGGGTGCGTGCTCTCGTTTCTGAAACCGCAGAAAGAAAAATAAAGATTTCTGCAATTTGCGCTGCTCCGATAATTCTCGCTCGTCTCGGAATCCTTGACGGAAAGAAATGCACTTGCTATCCATCCTGCTCGGATGAGCTTCCAAGTGACGGATTTATGAAAAATACGGGCGTTGTTCGCGATGGTGAGATTATTACGGGTCGCGCCGCAGGGGATGCTTTTGACTTCGGATTTGAGATTCTTTCGCATCTTCGCGGAGAAGAGATTGCAGAGTCGGTAAAGTGTGCAGTGTGCTATGACAAAAAGTGAACTTCGCGCTCTTTCAAAAGAGCGCAATGCCGCCCTCTCGGCGAGCGAGAGAGCGGAGATTGATACAAGAATAAAAGAAAAATTCCTTTCTCTCCCGATTGAAAAAGGAGAAAAGGTTTTTATCTACATATCTTTTGGAGACGAAATTGATACAATCAAGATAGCAGAAGAGCTTCTTTTGCGCGGGGTTTCGGTGTATGTTCCGCTCTGTCGCGGAAAAGGCGAGATGGACGCGGTAAGGATCACGAGCATGTCAGACCTCTCGGCGGGAATGTACGGAATCCCCGAACCGCCGGAATCGGGCGAGAAGATTTCTCCGCTCTCGCTTTCGCTGATTGTAGTTCCCGGAGTTGCTTTCGGAGAAGACTTCAGCCGTCTCGGCAGGGGAGCGGGGTATTACGACCGCTTTATTGAAAAGGCAAAGAACGCAAGGACTGTTGCGTTGTGCCGAGAGGTGAATCTACACAAAACCGTGCCATGTGAGGCTCATGACAGAAAAGTTGATATGATAATCACGGAAGAAAAGATAATTAAGGAGGTTATGTAGGGTGAAAAAGAAAAGAAAAGTTAAGGCAAAATGGCGCGCTTTTCGCGCTCTTACACCTTTTATAATGCTTGTTTCGCTGGGTATTGCCATGCTCTTTGCGGCGTGGCTTATTCCTACGGTAAATGAGGTTCTTGCGCTTGCGAGACCTGACCGAGAGGTAATAATTGAGATACCTGAAGACGCTTCGCGTGCAGAGGTTGCGAAAATCCTCAAGAAGAACGATGTTATTGAGCATACGGGAGTTTTCAAGACGTTTGCTCTCCTCACAAAGAGTAAGGCAGAGTTCCCTGAAGGTCGGTATAAGATGAACTCTAACATGGACTACCGCGCAATGCTTCGCCGACTTACGAGCAAGAAAGCAGCACTCAATACGGTTATGGTAACTATTCCTGAGGGTTACGAGGTAAGCCAGATTGTAGAGCTCCTTGAAGATAAGGGCGTGTGCGATGCAAAGAGTCTTGAGGAAGCAATCGCAAATTCTGATTTTGACTATGCTTTTCTTGAGGAAATCCCGCTCGGAAAGAAAAACCGACTTGAGGGTTATCTCTTCCCGGACACATATGAGTTCTACAAGGGCGACAGCGCAGAGCGCGTCATAAAGCGCTTCCTTGACAACTTTGAGGTGAAGTACACTTCGGAGATGTCGGCGAGAGCGCGTGAGCTTGGGATGACGACAAACGAGCTTATAACGCTTGCTTCAATCGTTGAGCGTGAGGCAACAGCAAAGGACAGAGCGAATATCGCGTCCGTCTTCCATAACAGACTTAAAGATTCAAGCTATCCGTATCTTGAATCCTGCGCGACGGTGCAGTACGTTCTCGGTGAGCGCAAGAAGGTTATTTCAATCGCCGATACAAAGATTGACAATAAGTACAACACATACAAGTATAAGGGGCTCCCGCCCGGACCCATCGCAAACCCCGGACTTGATGCGATAAAGGCAACTCTTTATCCGAATGATACAAACTATTTGTTTTTTGCATTACAGGAGGACGGTACTCACAAGTTTTCAAAGACATATGAAGAACATTTGAAAACTCCGAAGATAAATCCGTAATTATGACTATGAAAAGACCTGAGATTCTATCCCCTGCAGGGGATATGGAAAAATTAAAAGCGTCAATACTTTACGGCGCAGATGCTGTATATCTCGCGGGGGAGATGTTCGGAATGCGTACCGCATCCCAAAATTTCTCCGAGGAAGAGATGTATGAAGCGGTAAAGTATTCGCATGAAAACGGTGTGCGCGTGTATGTCACTTGCAACACCATGATGAGAAATCACGATGTCAAGAAGCTCCCCGCATACCTTGAAATGCTCGGCGATGCAGGCGTTGACGGAATAATCGTTGCTGACCTCGGCGCGCTTCGCGCAGTGCAGAAGTATGCCCCGCGTGCAGAGGTGCATATCAGCACGCAGGCAAGTGTGTTAAACTATGAGGCGGCAAACGCATGGTACGAGCTTGGTGCATCCAGAATCTGCCTTGCGCGTGAGGCAAGTATGGCGGAAATCTGCGAGATAATGGAAAAGAAACATAAGGATCTTGCGATTGAAACTTTCGTGCACGGCGCTATGTGTATGGCGTATTCGGGAAGATGCATGATTTCCGACTATCTCGCAAGCCGCTCTTCGAACCGCGGCAACTGTGCACAGCCGTGCAGATGGACATACCACCTTGTTGAGGAGAAACGTCCGGGAGAGTATTTCCCGATTGTCGAGGATGAGCACGGTACGCACATCTTCAACTCAAAGGATATGAATATGGTTTCCTATGTCCCTGAGCTTATCAAGGCGGGAATAGACAGCTTCAAGATAGAAGGGCGTGTAAAGTCTTCGTACTACACAGCGGCGATAACAAATGCTTACCGCATGGCTGTGGATTCATACCTCGAAAGTCCCGAGACGTGGCAGAGAGACGGCTTTTGGCTTGAAGAAGTAAACAAAGTAAGCCACAGACATTATTGTACCGGCTTCTATTTTGGCGAGGAGAGAATCCAGAACAACGAGACCTCGGAATATATGCGCACATGGGATGTTGTCGCTTCCGTTGTCGAGTGTGATGACGATGGCAATGCTGTAATCGAGCAGAAGAATAAGTTTGTTGTAAACCGCGAATATGAGCTTATGCAGCCGAAAGCAGAACCGCAGAAGGTTATATTCGAAAAGATGACGACCGAAGACGGGACGGAAATAGAAGCTGCAGGTCAGGCGAAGATCCGCGTTCGTGTAAAGCTTCCGTCAAAAGCTCCTGCCGGTGCATTCATCAGGCAGGAAGGGAGCCGTTTCAACAATGCTACGTAAACTGCTTCATACTGCTGATGCAAACGACAACGGAAAACCGATTGCTGAGATTCTGAAGCGCAGGTTTGGTGTGTCGGAGATGCAGCTTCGCAGAATCAGAAGAACTGAAAATGGGCTTCTTCGAAACGGCGAGGAAGTATATACGATAGACACCGTAAAAACGGGGGATGAAATCGAAGTAATCCTCGAGCCCGAGGAAAGAGTCTCTGCGGGGGTTGTCCCAACAAAAGGCGAACTTGATATTCTCTTTGAAAACGAGGATGTACTGATTCTCAATAAGCCCGCCGCGCTTGCGGTTCATCCGTCGCACGGCCACTTTGATACGTCGCTTGGAAATATCGTTATGTGGTATTACGTAAGTCAAGGAGAAAAGTTTGTTTTCCGACCGATAAACCGCCTCGACCGCGGAGTGTCGGGAGTTATGGCTGTCGCGAAAAATGCTTATACTCATACATTCGCCGCAAGGCTTCTGCACAGCGGAGATTTCTACCGCGAGTATCTCGCGGTGGTCGAGGGAATACTTGATGAAAAGAACGGCACGATAGTAGCTCCTATTGGCAGGCGTGACGGTTCTGTAATTGAACGTGAAGTGCGAGAAGACGGTGACTTTGCCGAAACGCATTACGAGGTAATTGAGGAAAGATGCGGCAGGAGTCTTGTAAAGGTTTTGCCAATTACAGGGCGCACGCATCAGATACGCGTCCATATGGCACATCTCGGTCATCCTCTAGTGGGAGATTTTCTTTATGGAGAGGAGATACCGGAGCTTAAAGGACGCTGTGCGCTTCATTCACACAAGCTCCATATGAAGCTTCCGCTCGGCGGAGGTGATATTGAAATCACGGCACCGCTTCCGGAAGAACTCAAAGAAATATTTTACAGATAAAACGAATCACTTGTAAAAGTGATTCGTTTTGCTGTTTTCTGCGTGAATTTAGTCCAATTCTACTATTCGTAGAGAGGATGAAAATACTCTCTCAAAATGAACAAAACAGGATAGATTGGATGAAGAACAGTAGGTTGAGGACAGAGCGACCTCGGCATATAATAAAGAAAAAAGCCTAAGGAGAAAAATATGAAAAGCTTTAAAATAGTTGCAGATTCCTCGGCAGACATCACGTCGCTTCCAGGAATTGAATTTGAGTCTGTTCCGCTGAAAATAATTACGGCTGAACGCGAGTTTTGTGACGATGCTTCTCTTGATGTTTCGGAGATGGCGTCTTTTCTGTATTCGTATAAAGGGAAATCCTCTACATCGTGCCCGAATCCCGAAGACTGGATAACTGCTTTCGGTGACGCGGAAAATGTTTTTTGCATCACCATAACGAGCACGCTGTCAGGATGCCATAATGCGGCGCTCATCGCAAAGTCGATCTACGAGGAAAAATATCCCGACCGTAACGTGTTTGTTCTTGATTCACTCTCGACGGGCCCTGAAATGAGGCTTATAGTTGAGAAAGTAGTGGAGCTCGCAGAGCATGGAAAAAGCTTTAAAGAAGTTTGCGACGGAGCTTTGGAGTATTCGAAAAGAACAGCACTTTTCTTCCTTTTGAAGTCAATGAAGAACCTTGCAAATAACGGTAGAATCGGGAAGTTTTCCGCGATGGCGGCAGGTATTCTCGGAATCCGTGCTCTCGGAATGGCGAGCGAGAAGGGCGACCTTGCTCCGCTTGATAAATGCCGTGGTCAGAATGCAATTTTCAAAACAATTATTTCGCGTATGAAGGAGCACGGATATTGCGGCGGACGTGTTCGCATTGCAAATTGTCTGAACGAAGAAGAAGCGTGTATTTTAAGGGATGCTATAATCGGAGAATTTCCGCAGGCGAAAATTGAGATATATCCTGCGCGCGGGCTTTGCAGCTTCTATGCCGAAAACGGAGGTTTACTCATCGGTTTTGAAAAGTAAAAAAACAGCACTGCAATGCAGTGCTGTTTTTTGTACACAAAACCTCCTCGAGGTTCGAATCCTTTACAATCGAAAAAATAAAGGACTCTAACCTAGTGGTCAGAGTCCTTTATTGGTCGGGTTGACAGGATGTAGCTTGCTTCCCAATCTGCACTGCTCGACGACCGCTCCGCAAATGCTCGCAGTACCCGTCTCGCACCAACTTCGCTAAAAACGATTATCAATCGTTTTTTTAACGCTCGTTGCCTTCTCAAGGTTCGAATCCTCTCGTACCAAAAAAATAGAGAAGACAAACTCAAATGAGTTTGTCTTCTCTATGGTCGGGTTGACAGGATTCGAACCTGCGGCCTCTGCGTCCCGAACGCAGCGCTCTACCAAGCTGAGCCACAACCCGAAATCGAACTATTTAATTATACGGATAAAGGGGCATTTTGTCAAGCGTTTTTCGAAAATTATTTTTTAAAATTTTGCATGCTGAAGTTTTTGGTATGTAAAAATTACAACTAATATAAATTTTTAAAGCGAGCAAAATACTATTGAAGTTAATTCAAGGAGGTGAATTTGCAATGGCAATCGTACCGAATGCACAGGAGGCTCTTGATAAGTTCAAGATGGAAGCTGCTTCAGAAGTAGGCGTAAACCTCAAGCAGGGCTACAACGGTGACCTTACTTCTCGTCAGGCAGGCTCTATCGGAGGTCAGATGGTCAAGAAGATGATCATGTCCTACGAGCAGAATTTAAGCAAGTAGTTAAGCTCGCTTAAAAGACGATAAAAAAGACTGTTGCATTTTGATTTGTTAAATCAATTTGCAACAGTCTTCCATTTTTAAGCTTTGTCGTTCTTTCTGCGTCTTGTAAATCCGAGATACATAACAAGAGCGGAAAGTCCCCAGAAGTATGCGTTCATATACGGAACCTCAAAAATATTCTCGAAGAAGGAATGGGAGAGAACACCGAGCTGACCTGCGACGATACCTGCCGAGAGAACTGACATTTTGTTCTTCTGTGTCTTGAAGAGACTGCGCAAGGACCAGAGAAGATTGCGCAGTAGGAGCCATACATAGGAGATAAGACCGATAAGCCCCATTTCAACAAGCGTTTTGAGATAGTAGTTGTCCATATAGTAATAGACAATGTCGTCGATTTCCTTGTTCTGCATCGCGATAGCGCCGCCGTAGCGACCGAGACCAAAACCGAAGATACGGTTTTGGCGCCAGAGTTGGAGACCTATATGCCAGCGCTCTCCACGTCCGCCCGTTGAGTTTGCTTTTGCAAAGTCTGCAGTGAAGAGAAATGCGATTCTGTTTGAAATCTCCGGCACGCAGAAGATAACACCGAGAATGGCAATTCCTGCGATGAGGAGAAGCTTTCTGTCAACAAGAAGAGAGAATACGACAACGGCAATCGTAAGTCCGAACCATGCTCCACGCGAGAAGGTGAACAGAGTTGAGAGACAGAGGATTCCGACTGCACCCCACATAAGGCACTTTACCCAGAGCTTTTTTGAGTAGTAGGCAAGGGCGGCGAGCATAGGCGCTGTCATAACGAGGAACGCACCCATAACATTCGGGCTTCCGAAGATGGAGTAAACTCGCGTTCTGACGCCGGCTTCCGCCTGAGCAACCCACTGCGTAGGCATAGGTGCCTTTGTGATGTACTGATAAATACCGTGAAGACCTATTATAACGGCAAGACCGCTCAAAGTGAAGTAAAGAGTGCGGAAATCGCCGTCGTTTTCAATGAGCCTGATGATGACAAAGAACCAGAGCATAAACTGGCAAACTGCGCGGTAACCGTCAATTGCAGGCTTGAGCTTCGGAGAAACAATCGCGGCAAGCAGAAGTCCTGCGCACATAAAGAAGAGAAGCGGCATATCAATCGGAGTGATGCGCGGCTTGAGCTGTTCCTTGGATGTGACAAGTCGCCAGAGAATGAAGAGAACGCAGACAAGCAAAAATCCTTCGTCCCATATTGATGCGAGAGCATCAAGCTTGAGGACATCGCGGATAAGATAGTCCGCGGGCAGGAAAAGCGCAAAAACTGCAATGAGGAAACGCTTCATTCCAAGCTTCCTGAAAGCGGAAACAACAAAACTTCCGCCGAGAAGCTTTTTTATAAGCTTAATCACAAAACTGCCTGAAAGGGCGGGGCAGATGACCCGCTCACCGAGAGCTTTGAGCGCCGTATTGAACTTCAGAAGCCGTGCATACAGCTTTGAATATACGCTTTTCGGAGAAGTGGAAAAGAATGCGACGAAGAGACGGCGCACAGTCGAGGTGCGATAGTTTCTTGCAAAAAAGTCGCGGATTTTTCCGAGGATACTTCCCGAAAATGCACGGGCAAAAGCTCGGCATACGCGTGCAATAAAACAATCACGAATAATTTTATCCATCAAATTCCACCGTCTCGATAATAGCGTTTACTTCTATTGTCTGAGTCTTGAAGATGAAGCCGCGACCGCTTCTGATTTCCTGAGTGCCGATTTTGAGAATCGGGTCGTTCTTGTTCTGCTTTGATTTGACCGTTATGATGAGGTCTCTCTTCTGCGGGTCGGAAACAGTAACGATTTCACCGTCGTCTGTGGTAGCCGCAACGAGATACGGGACGCTCTCAACGGAGACAACTTCAGCACCTGCGATATAATCACTGCCTGCAACGAGCTTTGTGCCGGGTGCGAGTTCTTTCTTGACCTCTGTGTCAAGATAATCCATTGCACCGCGAACACGCATCGTGACAATCATATCTGACTTCGGAGCAACGACGTTCTCTGCTGCAGGAGCTGCGAACTTATATACAAGAGCAGCTGCAACGAGCACAACGCAGATGATGATAATGAGGTCGATGATGTTGATTTTGCCAAAAAGCTTTCCTTTTTCGTCTATGAGTTTCATGTCTAAAGATTCCTTTCATTGATGTTATCGCTTGACCGATTACTTGTTATATTATATAATAAGTGTAAAAATATAACAATACTTTTTCAAAAATTTATAAATTAGGAGACGCTATGAAAATAGTTCATGTTATTGGCGGCGGTGACGTCGGCGGTGCAAAAACTCACGTTCTCTCCCTTGTCTCAAAGCTTTCAGAGGATAACGAGGTCGTCCTCGTTTCTTTGCGTGAGGGTGAGTTTGCCGACGATGCAAGAAGCCTTGGGATAAACACGGTTGTAATAAAAAACAAAAATCCCCTGAAGGATTTTTCTGACCTTAAAAGACTCATAAAAAAGGGCGGATTTGATATCGTTCATTGCCACGGTTCAAAGGCGAATGTTATGATTTCTGCCATAAAGGGAAGTCTCAAAGTGCCTGTCATAACAACGGTGCACAGCGACTATCGCCTCGACTATATGGGAAGCATCTTAAAACGCCTTACTTTCGGTGTTTTCAACACGGTTGCGCTTCGCCTTCTCGACGGCTATATAGGGGTTACACACGCGTTTGCAGACCTTCTCATAGAGCGTGGCTTTGACCCGTATGAGCTCTTTACGCTCAATAACGGTATTGAATTTACGGAGCTCGCTCCCGGCGAGAGCAAGGAGGAGTATCGAAAAAAACTCGGTATAGACGATCCTGATGCGGTTGTCTGCGGCATTGCGGCGCGATTCCACCCCGTAAAGGACATTGCAACAGCGCTTCGTGCAGTCGCGCTGCTACGGGAATCGCACCCGAAACTTTACTTGGTGCTTGGCGGTGACGGTGAAGAGGCAGGAAATCTCCGAACCCTTGCGCGCGAGCTCAAGATAGAGGATCGCGTTATTTTTGCAGGTTGGATAGATGATATGGACTCTTTCCTCAACGCTGTCGATATATCGGTAATCTCCTCCGTGAGCGAGGGATTCCCGTACAGCATCCTTGAGTCCATCCGCGCACGTTGTACAATGGTTTCTACCAAAGTTGGTGCTATGCCAGAAATTATTGAAGATGGCGAAGACGGTTTGCTGTTTGATGTCGGCGATGTAAAAACACTTGCAGAGCATATAAAAATTCTTTGCGATAACCCCAAACTTCGCTCGGATATGGCAGAAAAGCTTCTTTCAAAGGCTCGGGTAAAGTATTCCTTTGATGCTATGGTGAGAGCTCAGCTTGCGATTTATGAAAAGGTTCTGGAAAAGCACAAATCGAGAAAAAGTAAGAAAAAACGCGTTCTTGTCTGCGGTTCTTACGGCCGTGGAAACGCGGGCGACGATGCGATTCTAAAGGCGGTTGTCCGCGAGATATACGATACGAGGGAAGATGCCGAGATTTGCGTAATGTCAAAAAATCCGAAGCAGACGAGCCTCTCGTATCACGTTCGCTCAATATACACATTCAACATATTCAAGATGCTTTCAGCACTTTCAAAATCGTACCTCTACATCAACGGCGGCGGAAGCCTTATTCAGGATTCTACATCAAGTCGCTCACTTTACTTTTATCTGCTCACGTTAAGGGCGGCGCGTCTTTGCGGATGCAAGGTAATGATGTACGGTTGCGGAATAGGCCCCGTAAGAAAACGCGGAAACCGCCGCCTTGCATCAAGGGTTATAGATAAAAGTGTTGATTGCATAACGCTTCGTGACCCCGATTCATTCGCCGAACTTCAGAGGATGAACGTAACGCGCCCAAAGATGTTTCTTGCTGCTGATCCTACGCTTCGAATAGAACCCGCATCAGATCGTGAGATTGAGGCAGTCTTTGAAAATGAGGGACTCTCGGTATCAGAAAGCTATCTTTGTCTTGCGATACGAAACTGGAAGAATATTGAGCTCAAGATACCGCATATTGTTTTTGCTGCAAAGTATGCGTTTGAGCGATACGGTCTTAAAATTGTGCTTATGCCAATGGAGAGAAACCGTGATTTGCCAATAGCACATCTGCTCGCGGATAAAATTGGGGAAGTTGCAACCGTTATTGAGGGTAAGTATGATGTTCATACCGTTATCGGAATACTCTCAAAAATGCGCGTTATAATGGCGATGCGTCTGCACGCTCTCGTGTTTGGTGCAGGGCAGGGCGTTGCCACGATCGGAATTGCTTATGACGATAAGGTGTCGGGCTTTATGAACTACATCGGAAGAGAAATGTGTGTTCTCTATGATGAGTGCAACGAGGATATACTCTGTGGTTTTATCGACAAGACGATGAATGACACGGAGTATGCGCAGAATATGCAGGTGGCGTGTCAGACGATGCGCGAGAATGAAAAGGAAAACACGCGTCATCTTCGTGAGATTTTCGGAAAAGAGGAAAATGAAAATGAATAAAATAGTATGTCTTGCAACGAGTTGCTATCATCCGTTCCCGACGAGAAAGCAGCACGTTATGAACAGAATTGCGTCAGAAGAAATTCTTTATTTTGACCCTCCCGTTACATACCTTGCACCGCTCAAGGACAAGACAGCGTGGGAGAGACTTTCAAAGTATCGAAAAGCGGGAGAGCGTGTGCGCGATAACATCACGGTTTATGCGACACCGCCGAGCTTGCCGTTCTTCAGTAAGTTCCGCTTCATAAACAAGATAAACCAGAAACGCCTTGCGCGTTTTGTTCGCAAAAAGATGAAGCTCCACGGCTTTGAAAATCCAATTCTCTGGTGCTATTCTCCGACATCTGCAGATGCTGCACCATATATTCCGCACAAGGGGCTTGTGTATGATTGTGTTGACCGCCACAGTGCGTATAAAGGCTTTATTGACGAAGCTACGGTAAATGGACAGGAGCGAGATCTTGCGAGTGCGGCAGATACAGTTTTTGCAACAGCTGCAGGTCTTTATGATACGCTCTTCTCATATAATGAGAAGACATATCTTCTTCCAAACGGCGTAAACTTTGAACATTTCTATCGCGCGGCGGTCGAGGAGTTTGAAGTTCCTTCGGAAATAAAGGACTTAAAACACCCGATAATTGGATTTGTCGGAATGCTCCAGGAATGCATAGACTACGAAAAAATCGAGTATATCGCAAAGGAAAAACCCGACTGGAACATTGTTCTTATCGGTAAGCCTCTTCCAGGTGTAAATCTTGACTATCTTGAGAAGTATGAGAACATTCACTTCCTCGGTATGAAGAAGTATGACGAGCTTCCTGCGTACGTCAAGCAGTTTGATGTCTGCCTCAACGTCTTCCGTTCTGGCGACCTTTCAAAGGACGTAAGCCCGCTCAAGTTCTACGAATACCTTGCAACGGGAAAGCCTGTCATAAGTTCGCCTGAGCCTGTGCAGGTGCTTGAGTTTGCCGATTCCGTTTATATCGCAAAGGAAAAGGAAGACTACATCGCGCTTTGCGAAGAAGCTATGAATGAGCCTGATAATTCAAAGACAGAAAAACGAATCGAGTATGCAAGAGCGTGCTCGTGGGATTCCCGAGTCCGCGAGATGGAAAGAATACTTAAATCAAACGGAGTAGAATAAAAGATAAAAGCAAAAAAGCTGAAGCGATGCTTCAGCTTTTTCTTGTCTTTTTAATTCCTTTTAAAAGTATTTCCTTTGCGCGGATGGCATCTTCTTTTGAGAGAGGGGAGATTCCTTCGAGCGGATAAGGGATACCGAGCTCTTTATATTTGGCAACTCCCATTGTGTGGTAAGGAAGAACATCAAGCGCCTTTAAAGATTTAAGGTTTCCGATAAATTCTCCAAGTTTTAAGAGATCATCTTCCTTATCTGTGATATCTTTTATTATAACCGTTCGTATCCAGAGCGGGATGTTTCGCTCTGAAACGAGCTTTGCAAAGTCGAGGATGTTTACGTTGCCGCTTCCTGTAAGCTCACGGTGTGCATCGTCGCGAATGTGCTTGATATCAAGCATTACGAGGTCTGTGAAGTTAAGTAACTTAACATAGCTTTTTGCGTTTTTTTCGCCATACGTTATGCCTGAAGTATCAAGACAGGTGTGGATTCCTCTCTTCTTTGCTTCAGAAAAGAGCTCGGTTATAAAGTCGAGCTGGAGAAGAGGTTCTCCACCTGTAACAGTAATGCCGCCGTTGCTGTAAAAAGCGCGGTTCTTCTCAAATTCGGCAAGAAGCTCTCCGACGGTTGCGGAGCGTCCGCGACCAATTTCCCACGTGTCGGGGTTGTGGCAGTATTTGCATCTCAGGGGGCAACCCTGCATAAAAACGACATATCGGATGCCGGGGCCGTCAAGTGTGCCGAAACTCTCTGTTGAATGAATATAGCCCGTAGCCATTGAAATCAGAACTTTTCGTGGAAAGTTCTCGAGATAACCTCGTCCTGCTGTTCACGTGTAAGGTTGATGAAGTTTACGGCATAACCGCTTACGCGAACTGTGAGCTGAGGATATTTTTCAGGATGCTTCTGTGCATCGAGGAGAGTTTCTTTTGTAAACACATTGACGTTTAAGTGGTGTCCGCCTTTTTGAACATAGCTGTCAAGAAGGGCGACAAGGTTATCTATCTGAACTTTGTTTGCAGCCATAATGTTTCCTCCGTTTGGTTAGATTTCGTCTGCGTCAAGACCTTCGAAAAGCGTCGGTGCAAAGCACGCACCATCGGTACACTCAAGGTCAACATCAATATCGCCGACAAAGATTTCGTCGTCCTTTCCGAGCGCGCCGGGGATGATGGAGAAGGTGTTTGAGATACCGTCGCGTGCATCGCGGAAGGGAAGCTTTGCAACAGATGCAAGGGATGCAACAGCACCATGAGTATCGCGGCGGTGCATCGGGTTAGCACCCGGCGCAAACGGCTCGCCTGCTTTTCTGCCGTCGGGTGTTGAGCCTGTGTTTTTGCCGTAAACGACGTTTGAGGTGATGGTAAGAATTGACGTTGTCGGGATACTGTCGCGGTAGGTGTGGTTTTTCTTTATGTGTCCCATAAATCTGTGGACAATATCGTATGCAATAGAGTCAACGCGGTCATCATCGTTTCCGTATTTCGGGAAATCACCCTCGACCTCATAGTCAACTGCGATTCCAGCTTCGTTTCTTATTACTTTTACCTTTGCATACTTAATCGCAGAGAGCGAGTCGGCAACGACAGAAAGGCCTGCAATACCGGTTGCAAACCAGCGGGTGACCTTTTTGTCGTGGAGTGCCATCTGGATTTTTTCGTAGCAGTATTTGTCGTGCATATAGTGGATGATGTTGAGTGTGTTTACATATACGCCCGCAAGCCACTTCATCATCTCGTCGTATTTCGACATAACGTCGTCGTAATCGAGATATTCGCTTGTTATCGGGCGGTATTCCGGTGCAATCTGCTTGCCCGAGATTTCGTCAACGCCGCCGTTGATAGCGTAAAGAAGACACTTTGCAAGGTTTGCGCGAGCTCCGAAGAACTGCATCTCCTTACCTACGCGCATTGAAGAAACACAGCAGGCGATTGCATAGTCGTCACCGTGGGTAACGCGCATAAGGTCGTCATTCTCGTACTGTACGGACGAGGTTTCGATAGAAATCTTTGCGCAATATCTCTTGAAATTATCGGGAAGCCTTGTTGACCAGAGAACCGTGAGGTTAGGTTCCGGTGCCGGGCCGAGGTTTGTGAGCGTGTGGAGATAGCGGTAGGACATCTTTGTAACGAGGTGACGTCCGTCAATCAAGATACCGCCGATTGACTCGGTAACCCACTGCGGATCGCCCGAGAAAAGAGTGTTGTATTCGGGCGTTCTCGCAAACTTGATCATACGGAGCTTCATTATGAAATGATCCACCATTTCCTGAATTTCGCGCTCGGTGTATTTTCCTGACTTTATATCGCGCTCGGCGTAAATGTCGAGGAATGTGGATGTTCTTCCGAGTGACATTGCCGCGCCGTTCTGCTCTTTTACTGCCGCAAGATAGCCGAAGTAGAGCCACTGTATGGCCTCTTTTGTGTCGCGTGCAGGGCCTGAAATATCAAAACCGTAAATCTCTGCCATTTTCTTTAAGTCTTCGAGTGCGCGAATCTGCTCTGAAAGCTCCTCACGGTCACGAATGACGTAAGAATACATAGCTGAACGGGTGGTAATCTTCTGAGCCTGCTTGTCTTCGATAAGGCGGTCAACACCATAAAGCGCAACACGTCGGTAGTCACCGATTATGCGGCCTCTGCCGTAAGCGTCGGGAAGACCTGTTATGATGTGGCTTGAACGGCAAGCGCGCATTTCGGGGGTATATGCATCAAAAACACCTGCGTTATGAGTTTTTCTGTGAAGAGTGAAGAATTCCTTGACGGACGGGTCGAGCTCATAGCCGTTGTCACGGCATGCCTTTTCGGCCATACGGATACCGCCATAGGGCATGAGCGCGCGCTTTAAGGGTTTATCTGTCTGGAAGCCTACGATTCTTTCCTTTTCACGGTCGAGGTATCCCGGGCCGTGAGAAACGATGGAAGAAATAATCTTCGTATCCATATCAAGTACGCCTCCGGCTTCACGCTCTGCCTTGAAAAGCTCAAGTGCTTTGTCCCAGAGTGCAATAGTGTCCTCGGTCGGAGCTTCGAGAAAATCTTCATTTCCCTCATACGGAGTGTAGTTATGGCGAATAAAGCTTCTGACATCTATTTCTTTTACCCATGTTCCGGTCTCAAAGCCGTCCCATGCAGTTGGAATGTTGTTCATACTGTTTTCTCCTTTGCTGGTGTCTGTATTTATTATATAACCATAGTTTGTGCATATCAAGAGAAAAGTATAAGGAAACTACAAATTTCCTTATACTTTTAAAAATCAAATTTTTGACAAAAATTTTGCAGCGGTTTTGAGAAGAAGGCGTTTTGTACCCACGCCGTCAAACGCAATTTCGAGAAGGACATCGTTTCCGACGGGGCTCGTTGCCGTGACAAGGCCGTCTTTAAATGCCTTGTGATGAACACGGTCGCCAACGGAGAAAGACATTGTCGGGGCAGGTGCGGAAGTTTTCGCACTTGCGGCGATTGACGAAGAAAATGCGCTTGCGGATGGCGTCGGCTTTTTCTTCGGTGCTTCGTTCTCTTCAAAGTAAGATGTGTATGAGCGATCCTCTCGCTTTGTATATCCACCGCCGAAGAAGTCTGAAGAAAAGCCTGTGTCGATTTCAGGCGAGGCCTTTTTCTCACAGAGGGAGTCGGGAATCTCTGAAATAAAGCGCGAGAGCTTGCCGTACTTCGTCTGTCCGTACATCGTGCGAAGCTTTGCGTGTGTCATATAGAGAAGTCGCTTTGCACGCGTAACAGCAACGTAGAAGAGTCGGCGCTCCTCTTCAATCTCGTTTGCATCAAGTGAGCGCATGCTCGGGAAAAGCCCCTCTTCAAGACCGCAGACGAAAACGACGTGGAACTCAAGCCCCTTTGCGCTATGGATAGTCATAAGGACCACAGCATCGGCTTCCTCGTCATACTTGTCGATATCGGATACGAGAGCTACATCCTCAAGGAACTCAAGCAGGTTTGGCTCGTCAGCACCCTGCTCATACTGTACAGCGGCTGATATAAGCTCATCAAGGTTTGAAAGACGCTCGTCCCGTTCGTTCTTTTCTTTTATCTCCTCGATCATTTTTCCATAACCGGTAACGTCAATAACCCGTCTGATAAGCTCGGAGACCGAAAGACGCTCTGCATCCTCGCGCAGAGACTCCATCAAGTATGC
>JAZQSI010000134.1:0-12994 GCA_045629985.1 Eubacteriales bacterium | reverse complement strand
AAGAAGCATATCTCCTGCCACCTTCGGATCAGTACAAGCGGTATCGTTTCTCCACTTTTCGCGTTCTGCCTTATCGCGGAGATTCGGGATTTCCTTCGGGATGCTTCCTTCGAGAATTGAACGGTATGCAAACATACCCGGAAGGAACATATTTACCGCCTCGTAAACATCGATTGTATCTGCTTCGGGGTTTCCTTTTACCTTCTCAACAAAGTGGTACATTGAGTAATAATCCGAGCCGCCGTGACCGTATCCTTCAATCTTATCCTCCTGGCCGTGCTTTGGCTCGTAAACCTCGATATTCTCCTCTGCGTACTGACCGGAGAATTCATCAGCGTTGACGTAGATTTTGTGGACGTGACCGTCCTTTGCATCTTCGCGACCGCATTCCATTCTGCCCTTCGAGCCGTAAGCACAGTACCAGATAGAATCTTTATAGAGACCGCCGTGGATACTCTTTATGATTCCGCCGTTTTCGAGCGTTACAATCTCCATACCGAACTGCCCGCCCTTTGCACCGCTACGGAGATGTCTTTCCATTTTGGTGCTTTCAAAGCCAGTTACGGATACGGGACGAAGCCCCGTCATATGAATAATCGGACCGAGAGAGTGCGTGCAGTAGAACGTGGAGTACATATTGTTTCTCCAGTGGTCTTCTTCGCCGTATGTAATGCTCGGCCAGATGGATTCGCAGTTGTGAATGTATTCACATTCACCGTATTCAAATTCGCCGATTTTACCTGCGCGATAGAGTTTCTTCATCTCGTAGGGAGCAGGCATATAGCAGTAGTTCTCGCCGTATGCATAAACCATACCCGTTTCTTCAACCGCTTCAATGAGCTCGACGGCTTCTTTCATCGTCTGTACAGGGAGAACCTCGGAGAAAACGTGACGTCCGAGCTTCATTGCTTTTATAGCGAAAGGTGCGTGTTCGTTTGCGTAGTTTGCAAGAACGACCGCATCCATATCGTGGTGTATGAAATCTTCAAAATTGTCGTAGAAGGTAATATTTAAGCCCTCTGCCGCTTTGCGCTGTGTGTTGAGCGCGTCTTCCGACTTGTCGCAAATTGCAACAACCTCGGCGTTGTCTGCACGCTTGCAGTAGTTGATCATACTTGTTCCGCGGTATGCACCAAGCACACCAATTCTGATTTTTTTCACGGTTGATTCCTCCTGACAGTTCGGGGTGAAACACGCCCGTCAAAGCTTTTGACTGATGTTTTTTCGGACGATACCTGTTCGATGATTACGATGCGGAAAACTGCCATATCAACCATTTCGCTATATAATATAAGTAACATATTTTAAGTTTTAAAGCAATATAAACGGGCTTTCAATCCTAAAAATGCTGGTTATTTTATACATATTAGCCGAAATGTTAATAGAAATGCGGCATATGCGCATACTTTTTCGAGGTATCACCATTTTCACCACAATCATAACACAAAGAGGTTACTCTTTCAATATAAAAAATACACAACTTTGTTTAAAATAGTTAGATTTTGCTTGAAGTTTTAGAAACGGTATGGTATACTGCGAAATGGAGGTGTCAGAATGGGAAACATATGTCATTTCATTCCGTACCATAAGGATTATCATTCAATTCACACAATACATTTTGTTCTTGAAAACAAGAATATGCCTCTTACCTCGCTCAAGACAGAATCTGTATATAAAATGCAGTATGTAGTCAAAGGAAGCGGAAAGCTCCATGTTCTCGGTAAGGTTTATCCGCTCACTGCGGGTGACATCTTCTTCACTTTTCCCAGTATGCCATTCTGCATTGAGTCGGGAAAAGATTTTTCGTTTATGTACATAAGCTTTGTAGGTTCGCGCGGGAATATGATTATGGAAAAACTGGGGATTTCTTCGCAGAATTTTATGTTCAATGAATGCAAGGAAGTGTACGATTTTTGGAAAAGCGCGATAGATACCTCATCGAAGTTTATGGATTTAATCTCCGAGAGCGTGCTTCTCTATACCTTTTCTTTCCTTGGGAAAAAACTGCTTGGCGAAAAGAGCGTGGATAAGAAAGAGAACACGGTCGGGTTGACTATAAAAAAGTATATTGACGACCATTTTACAGAGAGCGACCTCTCTCTTGAAAAAATCAGCAAGGAAGTAAAGTATAACCCGAAGTATATTTCGTCAATCTTCAAAAAGTATTTCGGAGTAGGAATTGTGGAATACTTAAACACTATCCGCATCCAGCACTCCTGCACGCTTATGCAACAGGGCGTTACGAGCATAAAGGATATTTCCTCTCTCTGCGGATATACGGATTCCCACTATTTTGCTGTTGTTTTTAAGAAAAGGATGGGAATGTCGCCCACGGAATATATTGAGGAAAACGCATGGAAAAAAGAAACTGCATCCGAATAGAATTCGAATGCAGTTTCTACTTTTTTTTGCTTCTGTATTGTAAGGGCGTGAGCCCTGTTTGCTTTTTAAAGAGCCGGTTGAAGTAAGTAACATTGTTAAAGCCGACACTTGATGAGATGCTGATAATTTTATCATCAGTTGAGGCGAGAAGTTCTTTTGCAATTTCAAGACGTCGCAAGTTTATATAGTCTCCGATGCACATTCCCGTTTCTTTTTTGAAGAGGCGACCGAGATACATTTCGTTATAGTGGAAAATTTTTGATATATACGAGATGTTAATATCAAATTCAATATTTGAAAGAATGTAGTTTTTGATATTTTCTACAAGAGGGCTCGAGTTTGTTTTGTTAAAACTGAATTTCTCAATAAGCAGAAGAATGTGGTTTTCGATTATGTTTGAAACCTTTTCGCAATCACTTTCTGAAAAAGTTTTTTCGAGTGTTGGGTCTTCGTGCTTTGCGTCACCTTGAATGTTGCCGATGAATATGATAGCGGCGACCTCGCCGTTTATCAGAACAGGTCGCACATATTCATAAATCCCGTTTATGCACTTGCCGCCGAAGGCCAGTTTTGTTTTAAGTGCTTTTTCAATGGCAAGGTTGCGGCAGGCAAAGCAGCGGCGGTATCCGTTTTTTATGTTGTTTTTTGCGTGAGTGCAAAAGGGAGAGGAGTGAATCTGATGCGAAAAGGGAAGTTCGCACAGCTCGTTTCCGTAGTTTCCGAAGAAAAGCACGCCGATATGGAGCTTTGTTCCGAATTCAAGATATTTTATAACATCATACAGTTTTTCCATATTGCGCCTCCCAACATATATTTTATAAAATTATACAATAAAAGTATAATTTGTTCAAGATTTGCTTTGGAAATTATAAGACTGTTCCCATTTCTTGTGTTACGCTTGTATCAGAAAATATTTGTGGGGGTATTTGTGATGGAAAACAAATTTGACCTTATAGTTGCTGGCGGCGGCTTTGGTGGCGTTGCATCTGCAATTTCGGCGGCTCGACGCGGAGCAAAGGTGCTTCTTATAGAGAGATACAACTGCTTTGGAGGGGCTGCATCCTATGCGCTCGTAACACCGTTTATGTACTACTGGACGGTTATGCCGAAGTCAGGCAAGAGGAAGTATCTCTGCGGAAGTCTCTTTCGCGAGATTGTCACAGAGATGAATAAGATTATTGACGTAAAACTTCCGGACGACGAGCCAACGATTGAACTCTTTGACGAGGAACTTCTCAAAATTGTCCTCAACCGCATGGTAAAGTCGGCAGGGGTAACCGTTCTCTTCAATGCATCGGTAATTGGAGCAAACGAAAAAGATGGCGTTCTTTCCTCTGTGGAAGTTTTCGGAATGGGCAAGAAACACGAGTTTTTTGCGGACTATTTTATTGATGCAACGGGCGATGCGGAGCTCTCGACTCTTGCGGGTTGTGAGTATCAGCTCGGAAGAGATGCCGACGGCCTTTGCCAGCCGATGACGCTTTGTTTCAGGCTTGGTGGCATAGATAAGGATAAGTTCTGGGAAGTAAAACCGCGTATCAACGGAATTTATCAGGAGTTCAAGAAAAAGGGGCTTATCAAGAATCCTCGCGAGAATGTTCTAACGTTTGACAACGCGAATGAGGGTATGATTCATTTCAACACAACCCGCATTGCGAGAAAGAATCCTACAGATATATTTGAGCTTACGGAAGCTGAATTTGAGGCACGTGAGCAGGTTTTTGAGATGCTCGACTTTTTGAGAAACAACATCGAAGGGTTTGAAAATGCGAGAATTATCTCGACTGCGCTTCACATCGGCGTACGTGAGAGCAGAAAGGTCGTTGGAGAATATACGATTACGCAGGAAGACCTGATTTCGCTCAAACGCTTTGACGATGCAATCGCGGCGGCAAACTACGCGATAGACATCCACAACCCCGAGGGAACGGGAACTACCTGCCGCTTCTTTGAAGACGGGACCTGGTACACAATTCCGTACCGCTGCCTTATCCCGAAGAAGATGAAGAATATGCTCGTCGTCGGAAAGTGCATCTCCGCAAAGCACGAGGCACACTCTTCCTACAGAATAATGCCGTATTGCGCCGAGCTTGGTCAGGCGGCGGGATGCGCGATTTCGCTTCTTCTTGCAAGCAAGGCAGACGTAAGAGACGTAGATATAAAAAAACTTCAGGAGATTCTCCGCGGCGAAGGTTTTGAAATTTAGTCAAAAAAGCGTGTTTTGGTATTGTTTTTTAAGGTGAGCTGTGGTATAATTGCCATAACTATGTAAAAAGGAAGATGAAAGATGAAAAATACTGAGAAAACAATGGAAAAAATCGTTTCCTTGTGCAAAGGACGCGGTTTTGTTTACAGCGGTAGTGAAATCTACGGCGGTCTTGCAAACACATGGGACTACGGCCCTCTCGGTGTTGAGTTTAAGAACAACGTAAAGCGCGCTTGGTGGAAGAAGTTTGTTCAGGAGTCTCCGTACAATGTCGGTCTCGACAGTGCAATCCTCATGAACCCGCAGGTATGGGTTGCTTCCGGTCACGTTGGCGGCTTCTCTGACCCGCTTATGGACTGTAAGGATTGTAAGACTCGTCACCGTGCAGACAAGCTCATTGAGGACACAGGCGTAAACCCTGCAGGCTGGAGCTTCGAGGAGATGTCAAAGTACATCGAAGAGAACAACATCTGCTGCCCTGACTGCGGAGCACATAACTTCACTGATATCAGAAAGTTTAACCTCATGTTCAAGACTTTCCAGGGTGTTACGGAAGATGCAAAGAACGAGCTTTATCTCCGCCCGGAAACTGCACAGGGTATCTTTGTTGACTTCAAGAATATTGCAAGAACTACAAGAAAGAAGATGCCGTTCGGCGTTGCTCAGATAGGTAAGTCCTTCAGAAACGAAATTACTCCAGGTAACTTCACATTCCGTACACGTGAGTTCGAGCAGATGGAGCTTGAGTTCTTCTGCCGTCCGGGAACAGACCTTGAGTGGTTTAAGTACTGGAAGGATTACTGCGAGAACTTCCTTCTCTCACTCGGTATCGCAAAGGAGAACATGAAGCTTCGCGATCACGAGCAGGAAGAGCTCTCACACTATTCAAACGCTACAACAGACATCGAGTTCCTCTTCCCGTTCGGCTGGGGCGAGCTCTGGGGCATTGCTGACAGAACAGACTTTGACCTCAAGGCACACCAGACACATTCAGGCGAGAATATGGAATTCTTCGATACAGAGACAAACGAGAAGTACGTTCCGTACGTTGTCGAGCCGTCGCTCGGTTGCGACCGTGTTGCTCTTGCATTCCTCTGCGAAGCATACGAGGAAGAAGTTGTTGACGCAGAGAAGAACGACGTCCGCGTAGTTCTCCGTCTCCATCCGTACCTCGCTCCCTACAAGGCTGCTATTCTCCCGCTTTCAAAGAAGCTCTCCGAGAGCGCAGAAAAGGTATATGCAGACCTTGCAAAGAAGTTCATGATTGACTTTGATGATGCAGGTTCAATCGGTAAGCGTTATCGCCGTCAGGACGAAATCGGTACTCCGATTTGTATCACATACGACTTCGACAGCGAAGAGGACGGATGTGTTACAGTCCGTGACCGTGACACAATGCAGCAGGAGCGTATCGCAATCGCTGACCTTGCGGCATACATCGAAAAGAAAATTGAGTTTTAATCTTGACTGCGAAGGCAAAAAGCCTTCGCAGTTTTGTTTTCAAAATGTTTAAAATGTTTTGTTGCAATTCTGTGGCTTGTTTGTTATAATTGTTAATAGTAAACTTATTAAGGAGACGGGAAAATGAAAAAGACAAGAATTTTATCTCTCATCATTGCGGTATTTATGCTTTGTGCATTACTTGCAGGCTGTGATGACGGCGCGAAGACTGTTATGAAGATCGGCGGCTCGAATATTTCAAAGGATATTTATGCAAGTGCTATTGCCCAGAGCAATATGATGTTTGAACAGTCATACGGAATGTCCTTTGCTACAATGCTTAACGAAGATATAGGTGACGGACAGACGACAGGTGCTGATTTCTTGAAGGAATATGCAGAAAACCTTCTTATCGAGTTTGAAACATTCAGTGCTATTGCGGAAGAAAACGGCATTAAGCTTACAAAAGAGGATAGAGACGCCATAAAAGAGGCAAAAGACAAGCAGATTGAAACTGCAGGCAGCCGGAAGGCGTTTATTGAAAAGTTTGAGAGTGACGGCATTAGCGAGTCTTTCTATGATTATGTAATGGAAAAAAATACGCTTTTATCAAAGATTCAGACAGAGCTCTTTACGGGTGAAGGAAAGTATGCTCCTACTGCCGAAAAAATTGCAGAGATCTTCGGAAAGGATTTTATCTGCGTTAAGCATGTTCTCGTGAAGGCAAACGAAGCGGATGCAGATTATGCCGAAAAGAAGGCAAAGGCAGAGAGTGTTGCAAAGCGCGCAAAGAATGGTGAAGATTTCGATGCGCTTATTGCCGAGTTTGGTGAGGATCCCGGAATGGGAATGAACAAGGGCGGATACATTATGGACGCAAATGGCTACACTCCGACAGGCAGTACAATGGTTGCAGAATTTACGGCGGCATCTGTTGCACTTGAAGTAGGCGGCGTTTCTGATATCGTTCCGTCAAGCCATGGTTTCCACATTATCAAGAGATATCCGATGAGCGCAGAGCATATCGCAACAGATCTTGAGGGCTTTACTGCTCAGGTTGGCAATGCTCTCATTGGTCAGGTTCTTTCAGAGAAGATCGAAAGCATCGAGGTTGAGTACACAAAAGAGTACGAAAAAATTGACCTTCATGAAATTCTCAACGCGGAGAAGACAATCGGCGATGAGGTCGGAGCAGCAGAATCAGATTCGCACGAAGGCCATGACCACGGTGCAGAGGGAGAAGAAATTCCTGAAATTACTCTTACCCCGGCAGAATAATATTGTAAAATAGAGAGCTATTTTTAAAAATAGCTCTCTTCGTATGTAAAAAATTAAGTGAGGTTATAAAAATGGTTGACAGAAAAGAATTTTTGGAAGTCCTTGAGGCGGTTGCAAAAACCCCTGCTCCGAGCGGAATGGAAGACAAACGCGTCTCTCTCATTCTCAATTGGTTTGAGAAAAACGGAGTTTATGCGTATGCCGATGAGGCAAAGAACGTCATCGTTCCGTTTGGCGATGTCAAGGGCGATAAAATAAACGTATTTCTCGGACATACAGACGTTGTTTTCCCTGATATGGAGCCGCTTCCGTATCATGACGACGGTGAGAAAATTCACTGCCCGGGTATCGCTGATGATACAGTGCATGCAGTCCAGCTTATGTTTATAGCAAGAGCCCTCACACAGGAGAAGATTACTCCGAAGCACGGTATGCTTCTCGTTATGAACTCCTGCGAGGAAGGCCTCGGAAACTTAAAGGGCATCCGCCAGATTATGAAGGACTTTGAGGGCAGAGTTGCCTGCGTTATCTCCGTCGACGGAAGCTATAACCACATCGTAAATAAGGCTGTAGGCTCTGAAAGATATAAGGTTACGGCAAGAACCATCGGAGGCCACTCTTTCGGTTCATTCGGGAACCCGAATGCAATTGAAAAGCTTGCGAAGGTAATCTGCGAGCTTTATCAGGTTGAAGTTCCGCATGTCGGAAATTCGAAAACTACATACAACGTCGGAACAATTTCCGGAGGTACATCTGTCAACACAATCGCGCAGGAAGTTGAAATGCTCTATGAGTTCCGTTCTGACGAGTATGAATGCGTTGAAAAAATGCGCGAAAACTTCAATGCGATAATCGAAAAGAACAGAAACGAAGATGTTGAGATTGATGTTGAGATTCTCGGAATCCGTCCTTGCGGCAAGGGTGTTGACGAAAAAGAGCTTGATGCTCTTACTGCACGTTGCATAAAAATCTGCGAGGAAATAAGCGGAATAGAGTGCAAAATAAACTCAGGCTCGACAGATAGCAACATTCCGCTTTCTCTCGGTGTTCCGTCCGTAACCATCGGCGGAAGTATCGCATTTGGCGCTCACAGACGCGAAGAGTGGGTTGATAAGGAGAGCATCTTTGTCGGCTATGAAATTGTTGATAGAACAGTTCGCGACTTTATTAACGACTAAATATAAAAAAGACCGCAAACGCGGTCTTTTTTAGAAACTTTTGGAGGCAATAATGCTCGTTTATCCTGATTATTATAAAGATTTTAAATGTATCGCGGAGAAATGCCGTCACAACTGTTGCATCGGTTGGGAAATTGAGATTGATAAACAGACCAAGGCGTATTATGACACGGTTGATGGCGAGATGGGAAAACGTCTTTCGGAGAATATAAAGAGCGGCGAGAACCCCGAATTCATTCTTACAAATGACGAGCGTTGTCCGTTCCTCAACGGCGATAACCTCTGTGACATCATCCTTACTCTCGGGGAAGATAAGCTCTGCCACATCTGCCGCGAGCATCCGAGGTTTTATAACGAAATCTGCGGAAGAGTTGAGGTAGGTCTTGGGCTATCCTGCGAGGAAGCGGCGAGGATAATCATCGGGAAGAAAGAGAAAACCACGCTCGTGTCGGATGAGGAGATTTCTTCGGACGATGAAATCCTATCCTTGAGGGAAAAGATAATTTCAAAGTTTCAGGAGAGAAAAAAGAGCATACGTATGCGCCTTTTCGAAGCGCTTGCGCTTTGTAACACAAGCATCCCCGAGCGAGGTGTGGAATACTGGGCAGAGCTTCTTCTCTCTTTTGAATGTATGGACAAAGCCTGGCAGGATAAAGTTGCGGCGCTGAAGATTCTCTCAAATGTGCGGACGGATAAGTTTGATGCATATATGAAAGAGCGTGAGACGGAGTATGAGCAGCTCGGCGTTTATCTCATATACCGCCACCTTGCGACTGCCGCCGATATGGGCGATGCTACGGCTCGCGTATGCTTCTGCGTTTTCGGAGTATGGCTTGTGTATGCGCTTGGTCTATGTGAGTTTTTAAAGCGCGGCGAGTTTTCGTTTGAAGACCAGGTCGAGCTTTGCCGAATGTTCTCAACAGAGCTTGAATATTGCGAGGAGAATACGGAAACGCTTTTTGATGAGTTTTACGTTGGAACTTAAAACAAAATCTCTGAATATGATAATAGGCACAAGGGTTTATCCTTGTGCCTATTAAGCTTTTTGGAGGGGATTCATTTGGAATATAACAGACGTGCCGCGGTAAGATACGCAAGACGATGGGCATTTGGTCGCAACCCCGAGTTTTACAGCTTTGATGAAATCGGCGGAGACTGCACGAACTTCGTTTCCCAGTGTGTTTATGCAGGATCACTTGTCATGAACTTCTCGGAAAATCTCGGGTGGTACTACATATCGCCCGATCTCCGCTCACCCTCGTGGACGAGTGTACGCTTTTTCTATGAGTTCATAACGCAGAATGAGGGAGTAGGGCCGTACGGATATGAGGCGGGTCTTGAGAGCGCGGAGATAGGAGATGTCATTCAGCTTGCATACGGAGGAAGTGAGGATTTTACGCACACGCTCCTTGTTGTTTCCGTCGGCAGAAACCCGTCTCCCGAAAATATTCTTCTTGCCGCGCACACAAGAGACGTTTACCGCCGTCCGCTTTCAACGTATGACTACACAAACGCACGGCTTCTGCATATCGAAGCCGTGCGCGACGCGTAAGAAATATTAAAGCTTTACGATTGTCGGCTCGTGAGAAAGAGCCGGGATAATTTTCTCCATGATATCAGTTGTATTAAGCGCGAGGCTTGAGGTGTTAATGCAGGGATGAACACCGATAGCAGAGGCTTTAAGTATATCCTCGTCGATGAGAAGAGAAACCCTCTTTTCCTTATCGTTCATAAGCCCGAGGAAAGAGAGCGAACCGGGGGTAATGTCGAGAAACTCTTCCATATATTCGCCCTTTGCAAAGGAAAGGCGAGCAGAGTTAATCTGCGCGGATAGGTCCTTCGTCTTAAATGGCTTGTCGGACGGCATCATAAGAAGATAGAAGCTTGTCTCCTGGCGATTGCAGAGAAGAAGATTCTTGCAAAGCTCCGTTCCGAGGACTTTATCAACCTCTTCGCACGCCTCCATCGTCATCGCAGGCTCGTGGTCAACCCTCGTATAAGAAACTCCGAGCGAATCGAGAAAATCATAAACTCGGGACTCTTTCGGAAGTCTCGCAGATGTATTTTCAGGTCTTCCTTTTTCAAGTGTCATTGTATTTCACATCCAAATTAAAATAATATATTGAGGATATTACATTTTGAGGAAAAAGTCAATAATAAAAATGCTCCCGTTGGGAGCATTTTCTACTTAATGTGTTTGAAGTTTCCGTATGTTCCGTTAACAAGCTCGAAGAAGGAGAAGGTCTCGCCGTAGCAGGAGATAATCTTCTGGAAATCGTTTAGCTGATGCTTGTTGACTACGCAGATAAGCATATCCTTTTCCGTCTTCGTGTGAGTGCCGATTGCGCTCACCTTTGTGACGCCGTGGTGAAGGATGCTCGCCATATCTTCTATAATCGCGTCGCCGTGGTCGGTTATGACGGTGAACTTATAGGCTGTCTTCGTGCTTCGGAGAAGCTGGTTTCCGACGAAGGTCGAGATAAAGCAGTAGGCAATGCAGAGTGCCACGGGCTTGTAGTCGAGCGCGCCTTCGGAATATACGAAAAGCGAGATAACGGCAACAAATGCGTTAAGTATAAACGTGACGATAAAGAAGTTTGTGCTCGGTTTTCTCTTGTTGATGTAGCGTGAGAGGACGTCCGTTCCTCCCGTGCAGGCGTTGTTGCGGAAACACGTGCCATAGACAACGCCGCTTATAACACCGCTTATGATGACGGGGTAGATGGTGTCGTGGCCGAGGGCGTTGTACTGAATGAACGAAAGCCCCGATTTCTGCAAAAAGAGAAAGGAGAAAGAATAAGAAACCGAGAAGAGAAGCGTCTTTATCGCAAATTCTCTCTGAACAAAAAGGAAAGCAAAAACGGAAAGCGGGATGTTGATGAGAAGTGACATATAGCTTATGGAGAAACCCGTTTTGTACTGAATCATCGTGGCGATGCCGTTGAGCCCTGCAGGTGCAAAGTTGTTGGTTATTATAAAAATATAATAATTGAATGCAAGGAGCAGAGCGGCGAGGAAGACGTATAAATATTCCGCGAATTTCTTTGTTTTCATATCAAGTCCACCGTTTATATATACAGAGCAACTGCCGCAAGGCGTTTTGCCGCCTCAGCGAGTGAAGAGATGCGCGCATATTCGTCAACGGAATGGATGCATCCGCCGTCGACTCCGATATTGTCGATGGTCGGGATTCCCGCCTCGGTGGTGTATGCCGCATCAGAGCCGCTCAGGCAGAAGCGCGGAGAAAGCTCGGGGAGAGCACAGCTGTTATAAATTTCATTCATGCGAGAGAGAATGTCAAGGTTTGCGGCGCAGAGCGGCATTGCGGGGCGGTAGCTGACTTTGTCGAGAAGGCAGGTGCAACCCTCAAGCGTTGTATCCGATGCGACCTTGCGGACGGTAGCCTCTGCTTTTGCAAGCTGATTCTCGTCAGAGAAACGGATGTCCGCAACGAAGGTGCAGCTTTCCGCGACCGAGTTTGCGACGGTTCCTCCCTCGATGGTTCCGCAGTTGCAGGTAAGCCCTTCCGCGTCCTTCATCTTTTCAAGCTCAATAATCTTGTGCGCCGCTTCGAGAATTGCGCTTGCGCCCTCGTCACACTTTGACGAGTGGACAGCGCGTCCGCGGATATTGAAGCGGTAGCGCAATATGCCCTTGCGTTTTACAACGGCGGTTTTTTTCTGGATTCCCTCCGTGTTGAGAAAAGCGACGGCATCCTTTGCCTTTTCGAGCATAAAGGCTATTGTTTCCTTATCGCTCGTTTTGCTTCCCGTCTCCTCGTCCGTCTGGATGATGAGCTTGACGGGGCGCGAGGTGAAGCCGTATTTCGCGAGCGCTTCAAGTGCCATAAGGCTTGCAACCGTGCCACCCTTGCAATCCATAACTCCGGGGCCGCAGATGCGGTCATCTTCGTAATGCACCGCGGGGTTGCCGAAAAGACCGATGGGATAAACCGTGTCTATATGTCCCGAGAAAACCACGGGGCGCTCGCCCGATGCGGGGTTTATCGTTATGCAAATTGCGTTTCCCGCAACCTCGTGCTCCATAACCTCAACAGGAAAACCGAGCTCGTTTGCAAGATTTATAAACTGCTCGCCAACTGCGTCGATTCCTGCCTTATATGAGGTAGGGCTTTCGATGTTTGAAACCTTACCCCAGAATGAGATATATTTGTCGTTGAGACTGTCGATAATTGAAGATAATCTGTCGAAACTCATAAAAACACCTCTTTTATATCTTGATTATAATCCTCTTTTGCGATATAATCAAATAGAAATAAAGTAACAAAAGTTATAACAAAAAGGTGATAACTATGCTCGATGCGACAGCGAAATATATTTACACGGTCTACAAGGCAAAAAGCGTCTCTGCGGCGGCAGAGGAGCTGTTTATATCCCAGCCTGCGCTCAGCCGTGCGATAAAGAAGGCGGAGGACGAGCTCGGCGCGAAAATTTTTAACAGAAAAACACTTCCGTTTTCGCTTACCGTCGAGGGGAAAGTGTATGTTGAG
>JAZQSI010000133.1:0-13787 GCA_045629985.1 Eubacteriales bacterium | reverse complement strand
TCTTCCTAAGACCGCTTGGCCTCCGACTTGGAGGACACCATTGTCCAGCTTGCAGAAAGCCTTGCGCAGGGTGTTCCAATTTCAGAGATAAAGAACATCAGGGGTACTGTGTATAAATCGAAAACTCTTGACGATTGCATCTATCCGTTTGTCACAGCGCCGTCGTATGACGAGGTGTCAAAGGATAAGAAAAAATACGCTCTTGCTGCTAAAGTCGAGCAGGAGGAGCAGGATGCAATCCGAGGTAAAGCGGTCGTGCAGAAGCACGGCGATATGTACGTTGTCCAGACGCCACCGCAGTACCCGATTTCGACAGAACGCTTTGACCACGTATATCAGCTTCCTTATATGAGGGATTATCACCCGTCATATGAGAAATTCGGCGGAGTCAAGGCGATAGAAGAGGTTAAGTTTTCAATCATCCACAACCGTGGCTGTTTTGGTGGCTGCAACTTCTGCTCCCTCGCTTTCCATCAGGGAAGAATGATAAGCACCCGTAGCCACGACTCCGTCGTTGAGGAAGCGAAAAAGCTTACCGAGATGCCTGATTTCAAGGGATATATCCACGATGTCGGCGGGCCTACGGCAAACTTCAGACACACTTCGTGTGAGGATCAGAAAAAGCGCGGAATGTGCAAGCGAAACTGCCTTGCGCCAACTCCGTGTAAAAACCTTAACGTCTCGCACGATGATTATATAAGCCTTATCAGAAAGCTTCGGGAAATTCCGAAGGTAAAGCGCGTCTTTATCCGTTCGGGCGTCCGTTTTGACTATGTTATGGCGGATAAGTCGGACGAATTCTTCCGCGAGCTTGTAAAGTATCACGTAAGCGGTCAGCTCAAAGTTGCGCCGGAACACTCGTGCGACAGCGTTCTCAAATATATGGGTAAACCGCACTTTGACGTTTACCGCCGATTCTATAAAAAGTTCTTCGAGCTTGATGAGCAGTATAAGAAAAATCAGTTTCTTGTGCCGTATTTTATCTCCTCTCACCCCGGTTGCAGACTTGCTGACGCGGTAAAGCTTGCGGAGTACTTAAACAGCATCGGTCACATGCCGGAGCAGGTGCAGGACTTTTATCCGACACCGGGCACGGTTGCAACGTGTATGTATTATACGGGTATTGACCCGATGACGGGTGAGAATGTGTATGTTCCGCGTGACCCAAAAGAAAAAGCAATGCAGAGGGCGCTTCTGCAGTGGCGCCGTCCCGAGTGCCGTGCGCTCGTCAAGGAAGCTCTTATAAAAGCAGGTAGGGAAGATCTTATCGGTAACGCGAAGCGCTGTCTCATAAAACCTGACAAAGGACAAGTTGTAAGAAAGAAAGCTCCCGATGCGGCGAAACCGTACGAGGGCAGAAGACCAAAGAAAAAGGGGAAACGCTGATGCGGATTCTTGGAATAGACCCCGGATATGCGATTGTAGGCTACGGCGCTATTGATACAAAAACAATGAAGCCTGAGTCATACGGCGTAATAAGGACGGAGGCAAATCTTCCGATTGAGGAAAGACTTGTCGAGATTTATGATAATATGTGTGAGCTTCTTCGTATGTTCAAACCGGACCACGTGGCCATAGAAAAGCTTTATTTCAACACAAACGAAAAAACAGCGATAAATGTAAGCCAGGCGAGAGGCGTTATAGTTCTTGCTTGCGTCAAGAGTGGTGTAAAGCTGTATGAGTATACACCTCTTCAGGTCAAGATGTCTGTTGTAGGATATGGCAGAGCGGAGAAGTTGCAGGTTCAGGATATGACAAAACGCCTTTTGGGGCTTGCGAAGATTCCAAAACCCGATGATGCGGCGGATGCTCTTGCGATTGCGCTTTGCCACGCAAACAGCATAGGAAACCTGCTTATGAATTTATAGCACGCGGAGGATAGGTAAATGTTCAGTTATTTAAACGGAAAAATTGAAGAGATAGGTGCGGGCACCGTTACGGTAGATGTCAGTGGTGTAGGCTTTTCTTGCAACGCATCAATCCAGACACTCTCAAGAGTTGAGGTCGGAAGCGTTGCAAAGCTTTATACTTATCTGAACGTCCGCGAGGATGCGCTTGAGCTCTTCGGTTTTTATGACCGCGATGAGCTTGAGATGTTCCGCCTGCTTATCTCTATTTCGGGAGTGGGTCCGAAGGTTGCGTTATCTATTCTTTCTGCGGTAACACCGTCTCAGCTCGTGCTCGCGCTCACAACAGGTGATGACAAGCCGATTCTCGCCGCAAACGGCGTCGGCAAGAAGCTTGCGGGAAGAATTATTCTCGAGCTTCGCGACAAGGTCGCAAAAGCTTCAATTAACGTAAAAGACATCGGTGTTGCTCCTATCGCCATGGCAAGTGCTCCTGCTGCACAGAGTGAGGCCATGGAAGCTCTCGTTTCTCTTGGATATGGCAAGGACGAAATTTCAAGTGCTCTTCGCGGTGCCGATGTTTCCGAAATGAGCACGGAAGATATTATTAAGCTTGCTCTTGCAAGACTTATGAGATAAGGGGTGATTTGCGATGAGCATTGAGTTTAACAATCCGACGCCTGCGGAGTTTGCAGAAGAAGAACGTATGGTATCTTCCATGCTTACAAACCGCGATGAAAACGAAAACGCGCTTCGCCCGAAAACCCTTGATGAATATATGGGTCAGGAAAAGGTTAAGGATATGCTTGCCGTATATATCGAGGCGGCTCGTGCGAGAGGTGAGTCTCTTGACCACGTCCTCCTTTACGGACCTCCGGGACTCGGCAAAACCACGCTTGCAACAATCATTGCAAACGAGATGGGCGTAAACATCAGAACGACATCAGGTCCTGCGATTGAGAAACCGGGTGACCTTGCCGCGCTTCTTACAAGCCTTAATGAGAACGACATTCTCTTTATAGACGAAATTCACAGACTCAACCGAAGTATCGAGGAAATTCTCTATCCCGCAATGGAGGACTATGCGCTTGATATAATTATCGGCAAAGGTCCGTCAGCACGAAGTGTGCGACTCGGTCTTCATAAATTCACGCTTATTGGTGCAACGACGCGCGCAGGCCAGCTCACCTCACCGCTTCGTGACCGTTTTGGTGTAATTATGCGCCTTGAGCTTTACTCTCCCGATGAACTCAAGGATATCGTAAGAAGAAGTGCTGACATCCTCGGCATACGCACGGACGATTCGGGCGCGGCGGAGATTGCAAAAAGAAGCCGAGGAACACCACGTATCGCAAACCGAATTTTGAAACGTGTTCGTGACTTTGCAGAAGTCCGTGCAGACGGAAAGATTAACCGCGCTGTTGCCGACATGGCGCTTTCAGCGCTTGAGATTGACGAAATCGGTCTTGATATGACCGACCGCCGAGTGCTTGAGAGCATTATCTATAATTTCGCAGGCGGTCCCGTAGGTCTTGATACGCTCGCCGCTACAATCGGCGAGGAAGCAATCACGATTGAAGATGTCGTCGAGCCGTATCTTATGCAATTTGGTTTCTTAAGCCGTACGCCGCGCGGAAGATGCGCAACAAAAAAGGCTTATGACCATCTCGGAATACCTTTTGAGGGTCAGCTCGAACTTTGAAAAATGTGGCGAAAAAGTTGAAAAAACGGGGAATAATTCCGCTAAAACTTAAAGAAACTCAAAAAGAATGTAATTATTGCTTGACAATTGAAATGAACTTCGGTATAATACAAGGAGATACTGAGTCAAGGTGGTTTCGTCTTGAGTAATTTCGATTGCACGAGCGATGAAGAATTAATCTCCCGTATAAGAAACGGTGAGGACGGTGCCGAGGAGGCGCTGATTCTTCGATATATGTCATATGTCCGCAGTTTTTCAAGGTCCTACTTTTTAGCAGGTGGAGATTTTGAAGATATTATCCAGGAGGGTATGATAGGCGTTGTCAAAGCGATTTCGCAGTTTGATGCAACGCGCCATGCAACGTTTCGCACCTTTGCGGCATCCTGCATAAAGAACAGGATATATTCCGTAATCCGAAATTCCCAGAGGATGAAGAACTTACCGCTCAATAACTACATTTCTCTCGAAACTCTGCTCCCGTCAGATGCCCATGTTTCGGCGGTCTCTCCTGACCCTGCCGAAGGCATTATAAGAAGAGAAGCGTATGACGAGCTTAGAACCCGCGTCAAGGAGCTTTTGTCAAAGTTCGAGAAAACGGTTTTTGATTTATACCTCGAGGGCCTTTCGTATTCAGAGATTTCCGAAAAGGTATCAAAACCCGAAAAATCAGTAGATAATGCAGTCCAGCGTATCCGCAAAAAGCTTTCTGCATTGTCCCAATCAAATTAGGCGACATCGGGATTTTCCCGTGTAGCAATATATTATCAAATGCCCAAGTAGCTTAAATCAATCAGAGCGCAGCAAATTGAGGTGTCGGTGGAAGTCCGTCCTGGGGCAAGTCTTAAGTCAAAGAGAGGGTAACAAAATGTACGAAGACAAGACATTAAAGTGCAAAGAATGCGGAGCAGATTTCGTATTCACAGCAGGTGAGCAGGAGTTCTATGCAGAGCGTGGCTTTATGAATGAGCCGCAGCGTTGCAAGGCTTGCCGCGACGCTCGTAAGGCTGCTAGCCGCGGTCCGAGAGAGTACTTCACCGCTACATGCGCAGCTTGCGGCGGAGAGGCAAAGGTTCCGTTCGAGCCGAAGACTGACCGTCCTGTTTACTGCAGCGATTGCTTTGCAAAGATGCGCCAGGAAGACAATCAGTAATAATGTAAAAAAAGACCTTCATCCGAAGGTCTTTTTTTATTGCCTTTTCATGTCGTTTCGTGGTACAATAATGGTAACATTCATCGCTTGAGAGGAATTATGTATGAATAAGATTAACAAGAGAATACTCGCATCTGTTCAGAAGCCGGCGAGATATACCGGCGGAGAATACAATGCAGTTGTAAAAAATAAAGAAGACGTTGCTTTGCGTTTTGCGTTCTGTTTTCCGGATATTTACGAAATAGGTATGTCCCATATGGGACTTCGCATCCTCTACGGAGTAATGAACGAGCGTGACGATATCTGGTGCGAACGTGTTTTCGCACCGTGGACTGATATGGAAGAAGCTCTCCGCAAGAACGATTCAAAGCTCTTTGCGCTTGAGAGTGGAGACCCTCTCTGCGATTTTGACATAGTCGGTTTTACTCTGCAGTATGAGATGTCCTGTTCTGCAGTTCTCAATATGCTTGACCTTGGCGGAATAACCGTTCGCCGTGAGGAGCGCGGTGAAGATGAACCGCTTGTTGTTGCGGGAGGTCCTTGTACCTATAACCCTGAGCCTCTTGCCGACTTTGTTGATATCTTCAATATTGGTGAAGGCGAGGAGCAGATTTTAGAGCTTTGCGACCTCTATAAGAAGTGCAAGACTGCGGGAAAGAGCAAGAAGGAGTTTTTGCGTGAGGCGGTAAATATAAAAGGTCTTTATATCCCGTCTCTCTATGATATAGAGTATAATGATGACGGTACGATTGCGCGCGTTGAGGCAAAAGACGGCGCGCCCGAGGTTGTCATCAAAAGAATTATAGAAGATTTTGATTCGGTTTACGTTCCGAAAAAGGTTATAGTTCCCTCAACTGAAATAGTCCACGACCGCGTGTCTCTTGAAGTATTCCGCGGCTGTATCCGTGGCTGTCGCTTCTGTCAGGCAGGATATGCGTACCGCCCTGTCCGCGCAAAACACGCCGAAACACTTATTGAGCACGGCAAGGTAATGTGCGAGGAGTCGGGATATGAGGAAATCTCGCTCGCCTCTCTTTCAACGAGTGACTATAAGGAACTTCCTGCGCTTGCTGACGGTCTCCTTGACTGGTGCGAGCCGAGAAACATAAGCCTCCAGCTCCCGTCGCTCCGTGCGGACAATTTTTCCGTTGAGCTTATGCAGAGAATTCAGAAGGTCCGTTCGGGCGGTCTTACATTTGCACCTGAAGCGGGAAGTGCAAGGCTTCGCGATGCGATAAACAAGAATCTTACGGAAGAAGAGATTATGAACGCTTGCCGCATCGCCTTTGAAAACGGCAGAAGCACGGTCAAGCTCTACTTTATGATAGGTCTCCCGACAGAGACGGACGAAGATATAAAAGGCATCGCCGAGCTTGCCCAGAAGATTCTCTGGCTCTGGAAAACTCATGCCACGAACAAGAAACGTGGCGTGAAGATTACCGTAAGTGCGGCGTGCTTTGTTCCGAAACCGCACACGCCTTTCCAGTGGGAAGCGCAGAATACGAGAGAGGAGTTCTCCCGCAAGGCCGCTCTTCTCCGCGAGGCAATCACCGCAAAGGCAATCACCTATAACTGGCACGAGCCTGACGTTAGCTTCCTTGAGGCGGCTTTTGCAAGAGGTGACCGCCGTCTCGGTCGTGTCATTGAAACTGCGTGGAAAAAGGGAGCAAAGCTTGATGGTTGGGCAGAGCATTTCTCGCTTGATTTATGGCTTGATGCTTTCCGTGAGTGCGGAATCGACCCTGCGTTCTATGCAACGCGCGAAAGAGGACACGACGAAATTCTCCCGTGGGATCACATCTCAACGGGTGTAACAAAGAACTTCCTCGCGTGCGAGAGAGATAAGGCACATCGTTCAGAGGCGTCTCCGAACTGCCGTGAGAAGTGCCTTGGTTGCGGAGCATCAAAGCTTCTTTGCGGAGGTAAGTGCGATGCGTAAGATAAGAGTAATGTACAAAAAGCTCGGCAGGAGCGTTTATATTTCCCACCTCGATATTATGAGAACTTTCCAGCGCTCGCTTAAGCGCGCAGGGGTAGATGTGAAGCATACTGAGGGCTTTAACCCTCATCCGTATATCTCAATCGCGCTTCCGCTCTCGCTCGGATATAACGGAGAGTGTGAGTTTCTTGATATGGTAGTGCTTGATGATATGCCGTGTGAGGAAATCGTCTCGCGTCTCAATGACTCTCTGCCCGAGGGAATAGAGGCGCTTATAGCTTACGAGGGTGGTAGCCCCGTCCGCGATATCGCGTATTCCGAGTATGAAATCTCGCTTGAGTACGATAACGGTATTTCGGATGACGGAGTGAAGAAGCTTTCCGAGCTTTTTTATGAAGATGAGATTATCGTAGTCAAAAAGAGTAAACGCGGCGAGACTGAAACAAACATCGCGCCGATGATAAGAAAAACAAAGGTTTCCGGAGAAGGGAATAAGGTAGAGGTATCCGCAATCCTCGCCGCAGGTAACAACGTTTCACTCAATCCGGAATACGTCATCCGCGCAATAGAGAAATATCTTCCTGAGCTTACTCCCGACTTTGCGGAGTTTACAAGAAAAAACGTTCTGACGGAAAAACTCGCCGCATTCCGATAAATTTCAAAGAAAAACTTGACAACGCATATTTTAAATGATATAATAGCAAAGCCGCATTGAGTGGGTTTATAAATCGAGCAATCGATACCTACAAGAGCGAGACTCTAAAATATGAGAGAGAGGTGCAACAACATGCAGGCAATTTTCGTTACAGGCGGAAAGCAGTACAAGGTTTCTGAGGGCGATGTCATCTTCGTTGAGAAGCTCGATTTTGAGGGCGAAACAGTAGAGTTTGACAATGTTCTTATGACAATCGACGGCGATGCTGTCAACGTAGGTACACCTAACGTTGCAGGTGCTAAGGTTACTGCAAAGCTTATCAAGAACGGCAAGGCAAAGAAGATCATGGTCTTCAAGTTCAAGGCGAAGAAGAACTACCGTCGTCGCCAGGGCCATCGTCAGCCGTACACAAAGCTTTCTATCGAAAAGATCAGCGTCTAATTTATGATTACGGTTAAGCTTTTTAAAAAAGGCGAAATCATCACAGGGTTTGACGTATCGGGGCATTCCGGTTATGCGGAAGCGGGCAGCGATATAATCTGCGCCGCAGTCTCGAGTGCCGTCGGTCTTGTCGAAACGGTTATCAACGATTCGATAAAGGCGGAGGCAGAAGTCAGAATAGAACCCGAAGATGCAAGAGTTGCGCTCCTTGTTTTGAAGAAGCGTGATGAATGCGTTCCGGTGCTCTCCGGTTTTGAGCGTCATATGAAGGCTCTTTCGGAGGAGTATCCGAAGTACATTAAAGTTTTGGAGGTGCAGTCAAATGCTTAAGATTAGTATTCAGTTTTTTGCACATAAAAAGGGCGTAGGCTCCACAAAGAACGGCCGTGACTCTGAATCAAAGCGTCTTGGTGTTAAGCGTGCGGACGGTCAGTTCGTTCTCGCAGGTAACATCCTCGTCCGTCAGCGTGGAACAAAGATTCACCCGGGTACAAACGTAAAGCGTGGCTCTGACGATACATTGTTTGCTACTGCAAACGGAGTTGTTCGTTTCGAGCGTCTCGGTAAGGACCGCAAGCAGGTTTCCATTTATCCGGTTGCTCAGTAAAAAACAAAGTTGTGCGGGCAGGTTGTTTTTGCGACCTGCCCGTATTATTTAATTTTGAAAATTACGTATATTTACATATATTATATATAATACCTAAGTGGAGGTGAAAACGATGTTCGTTGATGTAGCAAGCGCAAGATTTATAGCAGGTCGCGGTGGTGACGGTGCTGTTGCTTTCCATAGAGAAAAGTATATCGCGGCAGGCGGTCCCGATGGTGGTGACGGCGGCGACGGCGGAAATGTCGTCCTCAAGGTTGATGATAATATGTCAACGCTCGTTGAGTTTCAGTATAAGAAAAAGTATAAAGCTGAAAACGGAATGAACGGAAGCGGTAAGCGTTGCTCGGGAAAACGCGGTAAGGATATAATTGTCAGAGTTCCGAGAGGAACACTTGTTTACGATGTTGCAAGCGGCGCTTTGGTTAAAGATATGTCAGATGATGAACCGTTTATCATCTGTAAAGGTGGCCGCGGCGGATGGGGTAATCAGCACTTTGCAACTCCGACACGTCAGGCACCGCGCTTTGCGCGTCCGGGTCTTGACGGCGAAGAGCTTGAAGTTCGTCTTGAGCTTAAGCTTCTCGCGGATGTCGGTCTTGCAGGATTCCCGAACGTCGGAAAGTCAACGCTTCTTTCTGTTGTGAGTGCGGCGCGTCCGAAGATTGCAAACTATCACTTCACGACAATCGTTCCGAATCTCGGCGTTGTCAGAGTTGATGAAAACTTCTCGTATGTTATGGCAGACATCCCCGGTATCATTGAGGGTGCAAGCGAGGGCGCGGGTCTGGGTCATCGCTTTCTACGCCATATCGACAGATGTCGCCTTATAGTTCATATGGTGGATGTCTCGGGTAGTGAAGGAAGAGATCCGATAGCGGACTTTGAGGCGATAAACGAAGAGCTTGAGCGTTATAACCCCGAGCTTGCGCGCCGTCCGCAGATTGTTGCGGCGAACAAGAGTGACCTTATCTACGACAGGGAAGCGGCAGATAAGTTTAAGTCTTACATCGAGAATCTCGGTTTTGAGTACTTCGAGATTTCTGCGGCGACAAACGTCGGCGTGTCTGACCTTATGAGAAAGGTTGCGGAGATTCTCTCAAAGCTCCCGCCGATTGAGACTTATACTCCGAACTTCGTTCGTGAAGAGGAAGACTTCTCAAGCCATGAGTTTACAATCAGCCGTCTCGACGGTGATGTCTATATGGTTGAGGGTAACTGGATAAAGCGTGCGATGGGTTCGGTCAACTTCGAAGACTATGAATCGCGTATATACTTCGAGCGTCTTCTTCGCAAGTACGGAGTGTACGATGCTCTTGAAGAGCGCGGCGCACAAGAAGGCGATACCATTATCATCTACACGATGGAATTTGAGTATATTAAATAATGTAAAATACCGCCGGAAATTAAGTTTTTCGGCGGTTGAAAATTTTTCAAAAAATTGCAAAAAAATGCTTGACATTGACAGTTTCTTAATGTAAAATATAAGGGCGTCTGTATGGGCGCACTATGCGATGAAACAGGAGATTGCTGCCGAACGGCAGGTAACTTCTGTGGAGTATGTCCGACAATCGGGCGGCAGGAAGAACTGTGCAAATGCTTAAAGCGTTAGCGCAAAAGCGACTGCCGGAATTGGTGAAAACCCCTGTTACCAATCCGGTTTTTATAATGTCCGCAGATGAAACACGCGGATGAGTTGTGCAGGAATTCCGCCGCACGCAGAAAACTACGTGCGTTTAAGGAGGAAAAAACAATGGCAACAATTAGCAAGGAAATGATTCGTGTCCGCCTCAAGGCTTATGATCATCAGCTCATCGACCAGGCGGCAGAGCGTATCGTTGAAACTGCAAAGCGCAGCGGCGCTAAGGTTTCAGGTCCGATTCCGCTCCCGACTTCCAAGGAAGTCATCACTATTCTTCGCGCGGTGCACAAGTATAAGGACAGCCGTGAGCAGTTCGAGCGCCGCACACACAAGCGTTTGATTGACATTCTTAAGCCGTCTAACGAGGCTGTAAAGGCTCTTATGTCTCTCGACCTTCCGGCCGGCGTTGAAATCGAAATCAAGCTTTAAAAAAAGAAATGTACCATAGCTCTTGAAAGTGCGGCGAAAGGGGCGCAGGCAGAGTAAAGAGCGGGTCATGTTGGCGAGAAGCCAACCAATAACCTTAAAGGAGGAAAATATATGCAGAAGGCAATCATCGGAAGAAAAGTCGGTATGACTCAGATTTTCGACGATGCAGGCAGGGTTATTCCTGTCACAGTCATCGAAGCAGGTCCGTGTGCCGTTGTTCAGAAGAAAACTGTTGAAAAAGACGGTTATGAAGCTGTACAGCTCGGTTACGACGACATTGCTGAGAAGAAGCTCACAAAGCCGGAAGCAGGCCACATGAAGAAGGCAGGCGTTTCCGCAAAGCGCGTACTTAAAGAGTTCAAGCTCGAGGGCACAGAGCTCAACGTAGGCGACATTATCCGTGCAGATGTTTTCGCTGAGGGCGACGTTGTTGACGTCACAGGCGTAAGCAAGGGTAAAGGTACTGCAGGTACGATCAAGCGTTTTGGTCAGCACATGCAGAACCATACACACGGTGTTGGTCCTGTTCACCGTAGCGCAGGTTCCATGGGTGCTAATACTGACCCGTCAAGAGTTATGCCGGGCACAAAGCTCCCGGGCCGCATGGGTGCAGAACAGGTAACAGTGCAGAACCTCGACGTTGTCAAGGTTGATGCCGAAACAAATATGATTGCAGTCCGTGGCGCAATTCCGGGTCCCCGTGGTGGATTTGTGTTCATTCGCGACGCTGTCAAGAACGTCTAAGCGAAAGGAGTTAGAAAGCTATGCCTAAGGCAACAGTTTATGATATGACCGGTAAGGCTGTTGGAGAGTACGAACTTTCCGAAGCAGTATTCGGTATTGAGCCTGATAAGGTTGCAATGTTCGAAGCGGTTAAGAACCACCTCGCTAACTGCAGACAGGGCACGCAGAGTACTCTTACTCGTGCTGAGGTTCGCGGTGGCGGCAGAAAGCCGTGGCGCCAGAAGGGAACAGGTCGTGCTCGTCAGGGTTCCATCCGTTCTCCGCAGTGGACACACGGCGGTATCGCACTCGGCCCGAAGCCGCGTGACTACTCTTACCGTCTCAACAAGAAGTATCGCCGTCTTGCTCTTAAGAGCGCACTTTCCGCTAAAGCAGCAGCAGGCGAAGTTATGGTAGTTGAAAATCTTAACCTCGCAGAGATTAAGACAAAGACAATGGCAGCATTCCTCAATGCTCTTGAAGCAAAGAAGGCTCTCATTGTTACTCCGGAAGTTTGCGAGAACGTCGTAAAGAGCGCTCGTAACATCCCGGGAGCTATGACAACAACAGCTACTATCATCAATGTATATGACATCCTCAACCATGACAAGTTCATCGTTGACAAGTCAGCAGTAGAAAAGATTCAGGAGGTGTTCGCATAATGAAGTCACCTTATGATATCATAAAGCGCCCGATAATCACTGAGCAGTCAATGGAGCGCGTCGCTGAGAAGGTTTACGTCTTCGAAGTAGAGAAGACTGCGAACAAGATTGAAATCCGCCAGGCAATCGAAGAGATCTTCGGAGTCAAGGTTGCAAAGGTAAACACAATCAATGTTCTCGGTAAGCAGAAGAGAATGGGAGCACATGTCGGCTTCCGCCCCGATTTTAAGAAAGCAATCGTTACCCTCAAAGAGGACAGCAAGACGATTGAGTTCTTCGAGGGCATGGTGTAAAAGCTGCCTGAGTGCAGACTAACACCCAACACCATAAAGGAGGAAAAGAACAATGGCTGTAAAAACGTTTAAACCGACCACTCCGTCGAGACGTAATATGACTGTTACAGACTATCAGGTCCTTAGCAATGTTAAGCCGGAAAAGAGCTTGCTTGAAAACTTAAGCAAGAACTCCGGACGTAACAGCTACGGCAGAATCACAGTTCGTCATCGCGGCGGCGGCAACAAGCGCAAGTACAGAATTATAGACTTTAAGCGTGATAAGATGAACATTCCGGCAGAGGTTCTTACTCTTGAGTATGACCCGAACCGCGGCGCATTTATTTCTCTCGTTCGTTATGAGGACGGTGAGAAGCGCTACATCATCGCTCCGAACGACCTCAAGGTCGGCGACACAATTATCTCGAGTGCAGAGGCTGACATTAAGCCGGGTAACGCACTCCCGATTATCAACATCCCTGTTGGTACAATCATCCACAACATCGAGCTCAACCCGGGCCGTGGCGCACAGTTTGTACGCGGTGCAGGTAATGCTGCACAGCTCATGGCTAAGGAAGACGGTATGGCTCTCGTAAGACTTCCGTCAGGTGAGCTCCGCAAGTTCCGCCTCAACTGCATGGCTACCATCGGTCAGGTTTCAAACCTCGACCATGAGAATATCCAGATCGGTAAGGCTGGACGTAAGCGTCATATGGGCATCCGTCCGACAGTTCGCGGTTCTGTTATGAACCCGTGTGACCACCCGCACGGTGGTGGTGAAGGTAAATCTCCGATCGGTCGTCCGGGTCCGGTTACCCCGTGGGGCAAGCCGACACTTGGTTACAAGACTCGTAAGAAGAAGAACCTTTCTGATAAGTTCATTGTAAAGCGTCGCGACGCTAAGTAAGGAGGCTAAAAAATGAGCAGAAGTACAAAAAAAGGCCCCTTCGTTGCCCCTGAATTGATGAAGAGGGTATTAGAGATGAACGAAAAGGGAGAGAAGAACGTTCTCAAGACATGGTCAAGAGCGTCTACAATCTTCCCGCAGTTTGTCGGTCATACATTTGCCGTTCACGATGGCAGAAAGCATGTTCCGGTCTATGTCACGGAGGATATGGTCGGTCATAAGCTCGGAGAATTTGCTCCGACTAGAACGTTCAAGGGTCACTCCGGCAGCAAGACCTCGAACACGAAGTAAGACAGGAGGAATCAGTGATGGAAGCAACAGCAATTTTACGCTATGTCCGCATTTCCCCGAGAAAAGTTAAGATAGTTGCTGATCTTATTCGTGGAAAGAGCATAGCGGAAGCAAGCGCGATTTTGGCGCATACGCCCAAAGCCGCTTCCGAGCCGATCTTGAAGCTCCTTAAGAGCGCAGTTTCCAATGCGGAAGCTAACCACGGCATGAATGTAGAAAATCTCTATGTATCTCAGATCTTTGCTTGCCCCGGCCCGATTCTTAAGAGAATCATGCCGAGAGCACAGGGCAGAGCTTTCAGAATCAACAAGAGAACCTCTCACATTACATTAGCAGTGGCTGAGAAAGATTAGGTCAAGGAGGTAAGTTTATGGGACAGAAAGTAAATCCCCACGGTCTTCGTGTGGGCGTTATAAAGAACTGGGATTCCCGTTGGTATGCTCGCGACGAAAAAGTCGGCGATCTCATCGTGGAAGACTACAAGATTCGTGAATATCTCAAAAATTTACTCTACAAAGCAGGC
>JAZQSI010000132.1:0-15467 GCA_045629985.1 Eubacteriales bacterium | reverse complement strand
ATCTGCAAGATTCTCCACATCGCAGAAATCGAGTTTGCAACAAAGGACATCTTGTATGAAAAACTTCTCGGTTGCAAGGGCAAGACCGAGATGCTCCGCGAGGTATGCAATGCAAATGTCAGCGACGACGTAAAGCGCGCCCTCTGCGAAGTTATTACCGCAGAAGATTAAAGAAAAAGCAGAAACGATTGAATTCGTTTCTGCTTTTTATGTATCGCAACAATTTGGCGACAAACGGAGTCTTGCGTTTGATATAGTATAACATATTTTCAGTATATACGCAAGTGCGTATACGCAGAAATGTAAAATATTTTAAAATATCTTTGAAGAGGTGTTTTAAAATGGATGTTAAGGATGTTATAGTTAGAAGATTTGTTGAGTTATGCAATGAACGCAATATAAAGATAAATGAACTGGCAAATAAATCGGGTGTAACAGCTTCGACAGCATATAGTATGATGGATATAAGGCGTAGAGATGTTTCGATACGCACAATAAAGAAGTTTTGTGATGGACTTGAAATTACACTTGGAGAGTTCTTTTCAACTTCTGATTTCGATAATCTCGAACAGGAGATAAAATAATTTTATGGACTTACCAAAACGAAAACCGACGAGACTTTCGGGGTATGATTATTCAACACCGGGCGCGTATTTTATAACAATCTGCACAAAAGACAAAAAACATTTATTGTCCGAAATAACTGTAGGGCAGGAGCAAGCCCCTGCCGAAAATAAATTGAGCAGATACGGGAATATCGCAAAAGAGCAAATCGAATTATTAGGAAACCGTTATGAGAGCATTAGAATTGATAAATATGTGATTATGCCAAATCATATACATATTTTAGTTTTCCAAGGCTCGGCAGGAGCAAGCCCCTGCCCTACAATATCCGATATAATATGTGCATTTAAATCGCTGACAACAAGACTTTGCAGAAAAAACGGATTGTCAGAATCTCGTTTGTTTCAATCATCCTTCCATGACCATATAATTCGTGGGGAGGATGATTACAAAAAGATATGGGAATATATTGACACGAACGTTGCAAAATGGGAAAAAGATTGTTTTTACGACAACAAAAAAGAGCAGTGAATTTTCACTGCTCTTTTTGATGTTCTTTTTACTTGCCTGCCTGCATCTCTGCAACTGCTTCGAGAACTGCATCTGCCATGAAGATGAGCTGCTCTTCGGAGAGACCGTAGAGCGGAAGGTGAGTGAAGCGCTTGTAGAATACTTCTTCGCAAACCGGACAGGTCGCGGCGATGGAATCGCGGTCGTAGCCGTTTTCGCGGATGACGTCAAAACGGTAAAGCGGTCCGAAGTGCGGAATGTTTGTAACACCCTTTTCGGTGAGCTTTTCCTTAAGTGTCTGGATATCTCCGCCTGCCTTTGCAGGATCAATCTGGAGAAGATACATGTGGTATGTCGGCTTGATATCGTCTGTATCAAGAATCTGCGGAATGATTGCATCGTTTTCTGCAAAACGACGTGTGAGGTATTCCGCTGCAGCGCGACGCTCAGCGATAATCTTATCGTTGCGTTCAAGCTGACGCTGGAGACCGAGACCCTGAATTTCAGTTGTAGAGCTGTTGCCTGCAACGAAGTTCTTGTACTTGCCCTTGATTGAGGTGATGTCATAGAGCCAGTGGTCAATTTTCTGGGAGAAGTCGAGACCGAGGAAGCGAGCGCGCTTCATATCGTCGGAGAAACCGGGGATAGTTGTGGTGAGGATACCGCCCTCGCCAAATGAGGTGATGTTCTTTACTTCGTGGAGAGAAAATCCTGCGAAATCACCGATTGTACCGATTCTGCGGCCCTTATAGATTGCACCGAAAGCGTGAGCAGCATCTTCGAGAACGAGGATGTCGTGCTTTCTTGCAATTTCCATAATCGGATCCATATCAACAGGGTAACCGCCGATATGTACCGGAACAATCATCTTTGTCTTATCTGTAATCTTTTTCTCAACGTCCTTCGGGTCCATGTTGATTGTTCTCGGGTCAATGTCTGCAAAGACGAGCTTTGCACCGACGGAGAGGGGATATGCCATAGTAGCAACGAAGGTGATGGCCGGGACGATAACTTCGTCTCCCGGGCCGAGGTTTGCATACTTGTAAGCAATCTCAAAGCCTGCTGTGCAGTTTGCAACGAAGGCACTGCCCTTTGTGCCGAGATATTCATCAACCATAGCCTCAGCCTTTTCAACCTGAGAGCCGAGAGAGAGCTTTCCGGGAGGAGTTGAAATCTCGGAGAGCTTGTAAATCTCTTTTTTTATGTTGGAGTAGATTGCATCGTACTCTGCACCGCTACCCTGCATAAGAAACTTGATGACGGCAAGAGTGTCCTCTGCGTTATAGTTTTCGCCGACAGCCGCCCACGGAACGCGTGTTTCGCCTGTGTTATATCTGAAATCTGTAGGTTTTTTAGACATTTGTATAGTACTCCTTTCAAGATTTGTACTTTTTAACATTTTAGTATAAAATAGCTCAAAAGTCAAGTATTTTTTTAAAGGGTAAATAAATTAAAAAAGAAGTCTCGTACAACTCGCTGCGGCAATAAAGCCTGCAAGCTCTGCCGCGAGCGCGGCAAAGACCGTATAACGCGTGTCTTTTGCGCCTATTGAGCCGAAATATACGGCGAGTGTGTAGAATGTTGTTTCTGAAGCTCCGAGCATAACTGCGGCGCATCTCCCTGCGAGAGAATTTACGCCGCAAGTGCGTATGATATCGCTGCCGAAGGCAAGTGCCGCACTTCCTGAAAGCGGGCGGAGAAGGAGAAGAGGCGCACATTCACGGGGTATTCTGAAAAAGTCAGTAAAAGGGGAGAGAAGATTGCAGATTATATCAAGCGCGCCAGAGGCTCTGAGCATATATATCGCGGCGAACAGTGCCGTAACGCTTGGGAGAATTTTTGCAAGAGTATGCAGTCCGTTTCCTGCACCGACTACGAGCGCATCATAGACATCGCATTTCCTGAAAAGCGCATATCCGCCGACAACAAGAAGAATCGTGGGGACGATAAGTGAAGTCAAGGTATTCATTTCTGCTTCCCCTTTTTATATAATTTTGCGCATATTTTTGCCGTGAATATGCCGAAGACTTGCGATATGGCGGTGGCTATCCACACGGCAGGGAGAATATCAAAAGGGTTCTCTGCACCGAGCGAGGCACGGATTGCGGCAACTGTGGTCGGGATGAGCTGGAGCGATGCTGTGTTTATGACGACGAGCATACACAGGTCATCTGACACAAAGGAGTTTCCCGTAAGTGAGTAAAGCCCGCGTGCGGCAGAGATTCCAGCAGGGGTTGCCGCGTTTCCGAGACCGAGGAGATTTGCAGATACGTTTGCTGATATGTCCTCAAGCACCTGCGGAGAGTCTTTTGCCGAGGGAAAGAGCAGTCGAAGAACGGGGCGGAGAAGACGCGTGAGTTTTCCGAGGAGACCGCTTCTTTTCATAACCTCAAGAAGTGAACTCCAGAGAATTATCATTCCGCCGATGGAGAGAACGAGGTTTATGCCTGCGCCCGCACCCTCTGTGACGGATGCCGAAAGCTCGGAAATATTACCCTTTGCGATTGCGCTAATAAGTGATATAAAAATCATAAATACCCAGATTTTTCCCATCATAATGTGACAACCTCCAAGAAAAAATGACAAAAAACGCAATTTACTCTTGACAAAAAAAGACAATTTTGGTATCCTATATGTTGCTTGGAATTGGAGGAGAGAAAATGAAAACAACGGGGATTATCCGAAAGATAGACGATCTTGGAAGAATCGTTCTCCCTATAGAGCTTCGCAAGAAGATGGGTATAGGTCAGCATGATGCTATTGAAATCTATGTTGACGGAGATAAAGTTATTCTGAAAAAACACGAAACCGAGTGCATCTTCTGTGGAAGCAACAAGGACCTTTCGGATTACAAAGGAAAGAGCGTTTGTGCAACCTGCAGACGTAATATTGCAGAATAAGAAATAGTAAAAAGCCGTAAACGATTTTGCCAACAAAATCGTTTACGGCTTTTGTTATTCTTTTTAGTTTTTCTTTCTTGCAATTTCTGCTGTGTAGAATGGCATAATCACAAGGAACGAAATGAGCGGGAGAAGCTCGCTTATCTCAAAGGTTGCTGTGCTATTAAACAGCGGCACAAGAAGTTCTGTTAGTATAAAGAAGATACCGATGAAACAGGAGAAAACTGCAAAATGTTTTCTCTTCTTGCCAAGAACATGTGCGCACAGTGAGTAGCCAAATAATAGAGATGAGATATATGCGAGGATAAGGAAAACGTAGTTTGAAATTACGGGATCCGTAATCTTCTCGCGGAAAATGATAATCAGCATAAAGCAAACCCAGAAGACGGGAACTGCAGAGAAGATGCAGTAAGCCGTGTCCTCGCGCTCTGCAAGTCCGTGACGACCGAGTGCGATAAAGGAAACACACGCGTAAACGGAAAGAAGCGCTATGATGAGGGTGAGAACGCTGAAATTTTCTGCAAGCGATACTATGAGAATTCCTGCGTAGACGAGGATGCACGCCGCGCTCACAAATGAAGCAATCGGAAGAGCCTTTGTGAGGAAAACGGACGTGTATTCGACTCCATTTTTGAGAAGAAAGGCCGCGATGACTGCCATAATAAGAGCTATAACGCAAACAATGACGAGACCGTAAAAGGACGGCGCGCCGGACGCGGTCTCAATCGGGTAGTTAAGCTGTGTTGCGCGAAGACTTGCACCGCAGAGCCCTGCCGTAAGAGGCAGAAGAAAAAGAATCGGAAGGAACTTGAGTTTGTTCTTCATAATACAATCACCGCCAGATTTATCTTTCAGACATCGGTACATATTCTCCCGTCTGCTTGAGCCACTTATACGCAGGACGGATGATTCTGCCGCCTGTCATTGCTTCTTCCATACGGTGCGCGCAGAAGCCGGCAGCACGTGCAATGGCAAAAATCGGAGTGTAGAGGACTTCGGGGATACCGAGCATTTCGTAAACGAGGCCTGAATACATATCAACGTTTGCGCAAAGTGGCTTTGTGGAGCCCTTTACGGTTCTGAAAACGTCGGGAGTGAGGCGCTCGACGGATTCGATAAGTTCGAAGCGGTCAAGGAAGCCGTTCTTTTCGGCGAGGTTTTTTGCGTGAGCTTTGAGCATAACGGCACGCGGGTCTGAAATTGTATAAATTGCGTGACCCATACCGTAGATTTTTCCGCTCTTGTCTCCAACCTCTTTGTTGAGAATTTTTGCGAGATAGGATGAGACCTCGTCATCGCTCTTCCAGTTTTTGACGTTAGACTCAATGTCGCGGAGCATTTCTGCAACCTGCTTGTTTGCACCGCCGTGGAGCGGACCTTTGAGAGAGCAGAGAGCAGAAGCTATTGCAGAGTATGTATCTGTACCTGAAGAAGAGAGAACACGCGTGGTAAATGTTGAGTTATTACCGCCACCGTGCTCTGCATGGAGAATAAGGCACTTGTCGAGAAGCTTTGCTTCTTCGTCGGTATATGCACGGTCAGAACGCATGCAGTAGAGAAGCATTTCGGCTGCTGATAAGTCGTTCGGCGGAACGTGGAGATGCATGCTCTTGTTTTCGTAATAGTGGCGTCTTACCTGGTATGCCTGCGCCGCGAGAATCGGGAGACGTGCGATGATGTCAAGCGACTGACGGAACATATTTTCAAGCGAAGTATCGTCCGGGTTGTCATCAAAAGAGTAAAGCGTGAGCACGCTTCTTGCAAGCTTGTTCATGATGTTCGGGCTCGGAGCCTTGATGATCATATCCTCCGTGAAGTTGCGCGGAAGAGTTCTGTGGTGAGTGAGAACCTCGTTGAACTCATTGAGTTCATCCTTCGTCGGAAGCTTTCCGACGAGGAGAAGATAAACAACCTCTTCAAATCCAAAACGGTCTTCGGCTGTTATGCCGCTGATGATATCCGCAACGTTTATTCCACGATAGGTGAGAACACCGTCTATTGGGAAACGCTCGCCATCGATAACGGTATAACCGCGGACGTTACCAAGCCTTGTTACACCTGCCATAACGCCCGTGCCGTCCTGATTACGGAGACCGCGCTTGATGTGCTGATTATCAAATTGTTCGGGACTGATGGAGTTATTTTCTCCCCAGTCGCCGCATATTCTGTTAATGAATTTTTCACTTTCGTGAGAGAGAGTATTGGACATGTCAGGTCCTCCTGCTAAATATATAATAGAGTAGATATAATATATTAACTTATTGTATATTATTTGACCTGAATAGTCAATGCTTTTTTGTCGGATAAGAAAGGAAGTGTCTTAGGTGAAAAGATTTTTTGCAGTGTGCTTTGGGGTGTGGTTTGCTGTGTTTTTTATCCCGTTTGTCGGAGTGTCGAAGAAAGGAAATGACATACCGCCACTTCCTATACCATCAGAGGGAATAGGTGGCGGCGGAGAGACGGACTCAGCTGTAACTGTGACGCTTTACCGTGACGGGAAAGTGGAAACGCTCCCACTTTCGGAGTATCTTGAGGGGGTAGTGGCGGCGGAAATGCCCGCACTCTTTCCTGAAGAAGCGCTCAAGGCACAGGCGGTGGCGGCGCGGACTTACACGATGAAAAAACTCGTCTCAACTCCTGACAAATCGCACAACGGTGCGGCTTTATGCGATAATCCGTCACACTGTAAAGCATATAAGCCTGTCAGCACTGTGGCGGCAAGCTGGAGCGATAAAAGTGAAGAGTACACGGCGAAGATACGGCGTGCGGTAAGTGAGACTGACGGAGAGATTCTGCTTTATAACGGCGAGCCGATAAGCGCGGTTTTTCATTCGACCTCGTCAGGGGTTACGGAGAATGCAAAGGATGTATGGGGAGGAGATGCACCGTATCTCGTGAGCGTAAAAAGCGAGGGCGAGGAAGAGTCTCCACACTATGAAGAGGAAAAGGAATTTGAGCCTGATGAATTCAGGAAGATTTTTTTGGGAAAATATACAAAGGCAGTATTTGATGTAAACCCAGAAAACTGGGTTACGAACATCTCTCGATCGACGGCAGGCGGCATAAAGACTCTTTCTGTCGGTGGCGTCTCCGTAAAGGGGAGCGAAGTGAGAGGACTTTTCGGATTAAATTCAACAAACTTCACTCTGCTGTACGATAACGGGAAGATGAAATTTAAAACCCGCGGCTACGGGCACGGTGTAGGAATGAGCCAGTATGGAGCACGTGCAAAAGCACTTGAGGGAGAAAAATACGAAGAAATTTTAAAAAGCTACTACACGGGTGTAGAACTCGGAAAAATAAATCAAAAAGTATCTTCATAAATCTGGGGAAATATGGTACAATAGACACAAATGAGAAGGGATGTGAGATTTTGAACATACCTGAAATTATCGAAAAACTTTCAGAAAACCCGTCACCCTCGGGTTTTGAACATAATGCTTCAAAGAGAATTGCGGCGATTATGGAGAGGTATCTCGAGGTCGTTTCCGTTGATAAGCTCGGAAATGTTATTGGTATCCGCCCTTGCGGAAAGAAAAAGGCGAAGTGTCTTCTTTTCGATGCACACCTTGACGAAATCGGTCTTGTTGTAACGGGAGAAAAGAATGGGTTTCTAACGTTTTCAAATATCGGCGGAGTTGACCCGAGAATTCTTCCGGCAACGTGCGTGACAGTCCTCTCGGACCCACCGCGAAAGGGCGTTATCACCTCTGCACCGCCACATCTTCAGACGGCGGAAGAGGCGAAGAATACGGTGCCGATGGATGAGCTGTTTATAGATATAGGTGCAGATGAAGGCGAGTGCAATATTCCCGTCGGGACTCCCGTGGTGTTTGATACGGGAATAGCGTACCTTGCGGGTAAGAATATCTCGGCCCGCGCACTTGATGACAGAGCAAGCCTTGCGGCGATTCTGCGTGCAATTGAGCTGCTCAAAAGCAAAAAACTCGGGATAGACATTGTTGTTGTTGCAAGCTGTCAGGAAGAGTTAGGCTGTCGTGGTGCAGCAGTTGCGGGATATGCCGTGAACCCTGATTTTGCAATAGTTGTAGATGTTACGCATGCTACCACACCGGGAGTTGACAAGTCATTGAGCTTCACGGCTGGAAGCGGAGCTGCAATAGGTGTTGGTGCGAATATGACGCGTAAGGTTTCCGATGCGCTCATAGCAATTGCAAAGGACAAGAAAATTCCGCATACAATCGAGGTAAGTCCGGGTCATTCGGGAACGAATGCATATACCGTGCAGATTCTTCGTGAGGGAATTGCGACGGGACTTCTGTCGATTCCTCTCAAGTATATGCATACGCCGGTTGAAACAGTAAAGGAAAAAGATATTGAAGCGGTTGCAAAACTCCTGGCAGAATTTGCACAGCATCTCTCACAAGGGGGTGGCAAGCTGTGATTGAACTTATAAAAACTCTTTGCGGACTTAACGGTCCTTCGAGTAATGAAGAAAAGGTGCGGGATTATATAAAAAAACATATGAAGCCGTATGCCGATGACGTCCGTGAGGACGTTATGGGAAATCTCATTGTTTTTAAGAAAGGCAAGGAGAGACGTGCGAAAAAACTTATGGTTTGCGCGCATATGGACGAGGTTGGTCTTATTGTCACGGATATAACTGATGACGGATATCTTAAGTTTGACTTCGTTGGCGGTGTTGATACGCGTGTTGTTATAGGAAAACGCGTTCTTGTAGGTAAAAAAGAAATTCCGGGTATAATCGGGTTCCGTGCAGTCCATCTCACAACTCCTGAAGAACGAAAGCACGCTCCGAAAACGAGCGAGCTTTTAATTGATATCGGATGTGATAAGAAGACTGCTGCAGAAAAGTTTGTATCCCGCGGTGATACGGTGGTTTTTGACAGTCCATTCACGCAGCTCTCGGAAAATCGTGTCAAAGCCCGTGCACTTGATGACCGCTTTGGTTGTGCCGTTATGATGACACTCATCGAAGAAGAACTTCAGTATGATACCTACTTTGCGTTTACCGTTCAGGAAGAGTCAGGGTGCCGGGGAGCTACGACAGCGGCGTATTCGGTAGATCCTGATTATGCTCTCGTTCTTGAGTCGACGACGGCAGGGGACATTCCGTCCTCGGAAGGCTCTGCCAAAGTATGTGTTTTAGGCGGAGGTGCTGTTATCGGATGCATGGACCGCTCTACAGTATATGACAAGAATCTGTTTTTTAAGCTCCGCGACATTGCGGAGAGAAAGAAGCTTCCGTGGCAGATGAAGTCGCGTATAGCAGGTGGTACAGATGCAGGAAAAGTTCACGTTTCAAAAAGCGGCGTTCGGACAACTTCACTCTCTCTGCCGACAAGATATATCCATTCACCGTCGTGTGTGGGTGATGTAAGGGATATGACAGCTGTGCTTCAACTTGCAAGAGAATTTGTAAATTCCGGGGAGGAAATTTTCAATGATTAGTTTGAGAAAAATTCTGGACAAGCTTTATACGGTTAAATCTCCGTCAGGTTATGAAAACGCGATGGCGGATGTTATATCGGAAATAGCAACGGAAGGCGGTCTTGAATGCAGTCGCGATGCGCTCGGAAATTTACTCGTCCACAGAAAGGGCGTCGGCAAGCGTTGCCTTCTCGATGCACATATGGATACAACGGGCTTTATGGCGACATATATAGATGAGAACGGCTATGTCCGATTTGATGCGCTCGGTGGAATTTCGGCGTTGGACATACAGAATGCCGAGGTTGAATTTTTAAACGGAACACGAGGAAGGATTTCTTACGAGGAAAAATGCGAGGGTTCCAAGAGAAAGATTGATTCTCTCTTTATAGATATCGGCGCAAAGGATGAAGCTGAGGCGAGAAAGTTTGTTCTTCCGGGCGATGCGGCGGTATTTTCAGGCGGAGTACGCGAGCTTTGCGGAGAAAGAATTGCGGCTCCGTATCTTGATAACCGTCTCGGCTGCGCAATCCTTCTTCATGCGCTTCTCTCTCTTAAGAAGTGCGAGTATGACGTCTGGGGAGTGTTTGCGGCACAGGAAGAGGTAGGACTTCGCGGTGCGAAGACGGCGGCATATGCGATTGATGCAGATTTTGCAATAGTGCTTGACGTTACGGATTCGTTTGATGTTCCGGAACAGAAAGGATACGGAGAGACGAAGCTGTCACACGGTGCGGCGATAAAGGTTATGGATCGCGCGTTTGTTGCGCATCCTGCCGTTACCTCGGCACTTGAGTCTGCGGCAGAAAAAGCAAAGATTGCGTATCAGCGAGATGTGGTAACAGCCGGCGGAACTGACGGCGGAAGCATAAATCTTTCGCGTGGCGGTGTTCCTACTGGTGGAATAAGCGTTCCCGTAAGATATATGCACACACCGTGCGAGGTTGCAGATATGGAAGATGTCGAGTCAGCAGAAAAGCTTCTTCTGTATGCGCTTGAAAATCACTGTATAATTCTGTAAAAATAAATAAAATTGCAGTAGATTTTTTAAAAATAAGATGTTATAATATAAAATAGCAATATATGGTTTACCAAAACAAGGAGGCGGCCATGGATTTAAAAATATTCAATAAAAATGGCGAAGAACTCTTCTCCCATTCCGCCAGAGAAATCGATACCGTGTATAACGGCGAATTCTCCGAAGGGGATAAGATTGTTGTTTCATCGACACTTTGCGAGTTTTTGACGATTTCTCTCGACGACGTTCTCGGCGAAGTAACGGTATTCAACCCGCAGGGCAAGTTTGAATACGAAATTCCGTCGAAAGCTTTTTATGCAATGTACTCGGCAGAGACATTTGCAGGCGAAAAACACGCTATAAAAGTTCGCGAGGCGACTGACGAGGAAGCTTTTGGCGTGCGAAACATCGCTCTCAACCCGTACGATATGCGCGGGCAGAAGAAGTACTTTCCTCATGCAAGCGCAAACTTCGTTACACGCGATGACCCGTGTTTCTTTGAACGCAACGCGATAGACGGTGTTCACGAAACGGCAGGTCACGGTCCGTACCCGTACCATTCATGGGCGGGCGGCGCAAGAGAGGACCTTGAGTATACTCTCGACTTCGGCGCACCGGTAGAGGTTGAAAAGGTTGTCTTCTATCTTCGTGCAGACTTCCCGCATGATACATATTGGAAGAATATCGACGTTGAGTTCTCTGACGGCAGCCGCGCTACCGCAGAGTTCGATATGACGGGCGAAGGTCAGGAGCTTGTTCTTCCCGAGCCTGTTACAACGAAGAAAATCAAACTCACAAACTTTAAGCAGGTTTCCTATCCGCTTTCTTGGGCGGCACTCTCGGAAATTGAAGTTTACGGAAAATATATTAAGGAGGACTTAAGTAAAATGGAAATCAGAAACGCATCAAACCCGCGCGACATGAAGCACTACACAACTGAGCGCCTTCGTGAAGAGTTCCACATTTCAAAGCTCTTTACAAAGGACAACATCCGTATGGTATACAGCCATATCGACAGAATCATCACAGCAGGTGCTATGCCTGTATATCAGTCTCTCAAGCTCTCAGCAGGCAAGGAGCTTGCAGCTGACTACTTCCTCGAGCGCCGCGAGATGGGCTGCATCAACATCGGTGGCCCGGGTGTTATCGAAATTGACGGTAAGGAATATGAGATGAACCCGCGTGACGGTATCTACATCGGCCGCGGTAACAAGGACATCGTCTTCAAGTGCGTAGATTCAGAGAATCCGCCGAAGTTCTATATCTCTTCCTGCCCGGCTCACAAGGAGTACCCGACAGTCAAGATTGACATCACAAAGGCAAAGAAGGTTCCGTGCGGTAGCGTTGAAGAGTGCAACAAGCGCGTAATCAACCAGTACATCCATCCGGAAGTTATGCAGAGCTGCCAGCTCTCCATGGGTCTCACAAACCTCGAGCCCGGTTCAAGCTGGAACACAATGCCCTGCCACACACACGACCGTCGTATGGAAGTTTATCTCTACCTCGATATGCAGGAAGACGATGTAGTATTCCACATGATGGGCGAGCCCAACGAGACACGCCACATCGTTATGAGAAATGAAGAAGCTGTTATCAGCCCGAGCTGGTCTATCCACTCAGGTGTTGGTACTCGCGCATATTCCTTCATCTGGGCAATGTGCGGCGAAAATCAGGAATTTACAGACATGGACCATGTCGGAATGAAGGAGTTGTTCTAAAATGAGTAAAGTAAGTTTTGATCTCACAGGTAAGGTTGCTCTCGTAACGGGTGCTTCCTACGGTATCGGCTATGCTATCGCAAAGGGCTTTGCGGAAGCCGGCGCAAAGATCGTTTTCAACGACATCAACCAGGAGCTCGTAGATAAGGGTATCGCAGCTTATAAGGCTGACGGTATTGATGCAAAGGGCTATGTATGCGACGTTACAAACGAAGCTGCAGTTAATGAGCTCGTTGCAAAGATTGAGAAGGAAGTCGGCGTTATCGACATCCTCGTTAACAACGCAGGTATCATCAAGCGTATCCCGATGTGCGACATGAGCGCAGAAGATTTCCGCAAGGTTATTGATGTTGACCTCAACGCTCCGTTCATCGTTTCAAAGGCAGTTATCCCGTCTATGATTAAGAAGGGTCACGGCAAGATTATCAACATCTGCTCAATGATGAGTGAGCTCGGCCGTGAGACAGTTTCTGCTTACGCTGCTGCTAAGGGCGGTCTCAAGATGCTTACACGTAACATCTGCTCTGAGTACGGTGAATTCAACATTCAGTGTAACGGTATCGGTCCGGGTTACATCGCAACTCCGCAGACTGCTCCGCTCCGCGAGAAGCAGCCGGACGGCAGCCGTCATCCGTTTGACCAGTTTATCATTGCAAAGACTCCGGCAGCTCGCTGGGGAGATCCTGAGGATCTTGTCGGTCCTGCAGTATTCCTTGCATCTGAAGCTTCAAACTTTGTTAACGGTCACGTTCTCTATGTTGACGGCGGTATCCTCGCTTACATCGGCAAACAGCCGTAAACTCAAACCAAAACAAAAAGCTCTCACGAATTTTCGTGAGAGCTTTTTTACATAAATTTTTCAATTGATTTTTTGAACTCATCGACAGCACTTTCGTCGCCGTCCTCCATCGCGTGGGCGATACAGTGAGTAATGTGCTCGTTTATGATTTCTTTGCCAAGACCTGAGATTGCGCTGCGGACAGCGGAGAGCTGGTTTAATACCTCTGCGCAGTCTTCATCGGTTTCTATCATCTTTTTAACATGGTTAAGGTGTCCGATTGCACGAGAAATGCGGTTGAGTCTGCGCTTTTTTTCTTCGGGCGAATGGTGGTGATGATGGTGCTCCATAGCGCACCTCCTGTTTGAGAAAGTATCTTATTTATTATACATCATTTTGTGATTTTTTGCAAATGCCACATACGATATATCTGTCATCCTCATCAATGATAACGCTCACGTCCAGAAAATCGCTGAAAATTTCTGCAAGGGAAGAAGCTTCCATAAGACCGAGTGAAACCTTGCTTGCCGCACCCTCGTGGTGGCGGTTTATCATATCGCGTCCCATACCGTGTGCAACGGTAAGAACTCCGCCCGGTTTAATGTGGCGCGACAGCGCACGTATGGCCTCTTTCGGATCGGGAAAATGCGGAAATGCGTTATAGACCATAACCGAGTCGAAGCCTTCTTCAAAAGAAATCTCAAGCGCATCTGCACATAGTGTTTCAACATCGGGAAAATTCTTTCTTGCAATTTTTACCATTTCGGGAGAAATGTCAATTCCCGTCACATCTGCGCTGCGTGCTGTGTAATAAGGAAACATAACGCCCGTGCCGCAGGCAACGTCAAGGACGCGTGTAGCCGTCCCGATTTTTGCGCGGTTTAAAATATCTTCTATAACAGCATCGTCTTTAATCATTTCATCATCCCATGTGGGAGCGCAGGCATCGAAAAACTTGATTATATCTTCTTTATTCATTTATAACACCTGTTTTTTTGAAAATCACTACGATTGCAGGCAAAGCTACGAGGTGGGCGATTATGCCCGGCAGAGTTTTTACAATGTATGATGCCGCCCAGATAGAAAGAGAATACGCTTTTGCGTCCGTGATATATACGCACGCGCTGACAACGCCACCGACAATGCGTCCTGCAACCATCGCAACAATAAGCGCAGCATAAGTCCTTAAAAAGATATTCTTTCCGCGAAGAACCTTAAATATAGCGCCGGAAATCAGACCGTAAACCATAAGCTCGGGGATCATGGAGATAAGCATTGCAGGGCCCGGCATACCTGAAAAGACGCTTGATATAATCGGACCGATGAGACCGCAAATTGCACCATAGACAGGACCGCAAAGAAATCCTGCAAGAAGTACGGGGATATGCATGGGTGAAAAAGCTGTTCCAAGACCGAGGGAATGGAAAGCAAGCGGAAGAACGTAGCAGAGAGCTGTGCATATTGCCGCAAGGCAAATTTTTTTTGTTGATTTCATGGAATAACCAATCCTTTTTATTTGATATATACATTATATCGGTTTCATATATCTCACGCAAGCCCATAGGGGGGATGTTTTTAGTGTAAATAAAAAAGGTTTTGGATGATTTTCATCCAAAACCTTTTGGGTCGGTTATTAGAAATCGACTTCTGTGTCGTAGTAGCAGCACTTGAGAAGCTTTTCCATCTCTTCGACGGAAATCTTGCGCGGGTTGGAGCCTGTGCAAGCATCAGCAACTGCATTCTTTGCGATTTCCGGAAGTCTCTCGAGGAAGATGTTCTCGGGAACAAAGCCCTGCTCGCAGGGATAGCTGTCAGCACCGTAGTTCTTGATGCACTGCGGGATGTTGAGAGCATCGTTCATGCCGCGGAGATAAGCGATGAGGTTTGAAACCTTCTCGTCGTCATTTGCACCGCCGAGACCCATTGAATCAGCGATAACGCCGTAGCGCTTCTTTGCGGTTTCGTCTTTTGCGTTGAATGCGATAACCTTCGGGAGGTACATAGCATTAGCTGCACCATGGATGATATGTGCGCCGAGATCCTCAAAGATAGCACCTGTTTTATGTGCCATTGAGTGAACAATACCGAGGAGAGCGTTTGAGAATGCCATACCTGCAAGGCACTGTGCATTGTGCATGGAAGCACGCTTTGTCATATCACCGTTGTAAGAGTCAACGAGGTCAGACTGAATCATCTTGATTGCACCGATAGCAAGCGGATCTGTGAACTCGCTGTTTGCGGTAGAAACATAAGCTTCAACAGCGTGGGTCATAGCGTCCATACCTGTGTGAGCTGTAAGCTTCTGCGGCATTGTCTCAGCAAGCTCGGGATCAACGATAGCAACGTCAGGTGTGATTTCAAAGTCAGCAAGCGGATACTTGATGCCCTTTTCGTAGTCTGTGATAACGGAGAAAGCAGTAACCTCGGTTGCAGTACCCGATGTTGACGGGATAGCGCAGAAGCGAGCCTTCTTGCGAAGCTCCGGAATACCGAATACTACGCACATTTCTTCGAATGTGATTTCGGGATACTCATACTTAATCCACATAGCTTTTGCAGCGTCAATC
>JAZQSI010000131.1:0-2289 GCA_045629985.1 Eubacteriales bacterium | reverse complement strand
AATTTCGTTTTAGAGTTTCTTTATCAGAGATTTTTTGTATTCGGGAAGAGAATTGATACAAAATGAAAAATGCATGTATAAGCTTCTCCTTAAGGAGAAGCTTTTCTGTTTTAGCGTATTATCTTACACTTGAAAAAAGTTTTTAAATCTTGTATAATTTAGTAAAACAAAAGTTTAATTTTAGTAAGTTTACGGGTGATGAAAATGAAGAAGTTGACTATTAAGGAAATAGCGAAAATGGCGGGAGTTTCGGTAACTGCTGTTTCTTTCGTGCTTAACGAAAAACCCGGTGTCAGTGAAGAAACACGCAAAAAAGTTCAGGAGATTATAGAGGAAACAGGCTTTAAGCCGAGCCTTAATTCAAAGCGTCTTGTCCTGAACCGCAGCTTTAATATTAGTCTTATAGTAAACCCATATTCGTCTCCGTTTGAAGATTTGTTTTACTTTGAGATAATGAACGGAATTCTAAACCAGGGAACAAAACACGGCTACAATATTGTTATCAATAAGATAAGAAAGGGCGAACTTCCTGATTCTGTCTATTCGGGTGATGCGGACGGCATGATATTCATGCAGGATATCACGCCCGCGATGAAGAAAAAAGCCCTTGCATCGGGAGTTCCATTTGTCGTTGTCGATGCGCACGATGCAGACCCGTCGCTGATTTCCGTAAGTGCAGATTATACGAAAGCGGCATATATGGCGACAACTCACCTTATAGAGAACGGACACAAAAACATAGCTCTTCTTGCATCAAACATAATCCCCGATTTTTATAAGCAGACGCTTCAGGGCTTTGCGAACGCGCTTCTCGAGAATTCAATTGCAGTCCTTCCTGAGTTTATTGAGCATACGGCGTATAACGAAGAAAGCGCATATTTCGCGGCAAAAGAGCTTCTCTCGCGCGATAATCCGCCGACGGCAATCGTCTGCGCAATGGATAGCTTTGCAATCGGCGCGATGAAGTGCATAAAGGAAATGAATCTCTCTGTGCCCGACGACGTTTCGCTTATAGGTATCGACGATATTCTGCTTGCGCGTTATATCGAGCCGAGCCTGACGACTATAAAGATTGACAAAACTGAAATGGGTGTTGCGGCGATGGACCTTCTCCGCCGCCAGATTGCGGGAAAACCCGTTAAGAGCTACTCGATCCCGATGCAGCTCGTTGTCCGCGATTCGGTCAAGAAGAGGGGATAGGGAGTGCGTTTTTATGAAACTCGGTATGGTATCGGTAACGTTCAGGAATAAGGATATTCCGACTGTTTTTGAGTATGCAAAAAGAGCAGGAATAGACGGCATTGAGTGGAGCGTCGGAGAAAACCATATTTTAATCGGTGATGCGGAGAGAATTGCTCTTGTGAAGAAACTTTCGGTTGAAAATGGCATAGAAATCTTTTCTCTTGCTTCATATTGCTATATGTATGATTTTGATGAATGCGTAAAAACGCTTGAGACAGCTCGCGAGCTCACCGCGCCTGTGCTCAGAATCTGGGCAGGTAGAAGGGGAAGTGACGTTTGCAGTGCGGAAGAGTATGACCTTATTGTAGAAAATACGGTCAAAATGGCTCGCCTTGCGAAGGTTCACTCAATAACACTTGCTTTTGAATATCACCCGAATACGCTTACGGATGATGCGGATGAAGCCGTGAAGCTTATACATCGTATAAATTGTGATAATGTCGGTCTCTACTGGCAGGTACAGCCAAATCTCACCTTTGAGGAAAATAAGGCGGCGTTTGAAAAAGTGAAGCCGTATCTTTTAGGAAATGTGCATCTCAGCAACCTTGACGAAGAGAAGGGGTATATGCCTCTTGAAGAAATATTCTTCGACCTCTGCGGATATTTCCGTGAGAGCGATAAGGACTACAACCTGCTTGTCGAGTTTGTAAAGGGTGGAACTCTTAATTCGCTTATAGCAGATGCAAGCACGGTAAGAAAAGTTATAGGTTGAAAGCTTGTATATGAAGATATATAACAAAGAGAATTTTGTAACGCGATAAGGTGCATGGAATGAAAACACTTGAAACAAAGAGGTTGATATTAAGAGATTGGGCTGCTTGTGATATTGGTTGCGATGTGTTTGATGAAAAGACAATCAGATATTTAATAAAAGCTCGCAATAATTATGCCGTGGTTTTGAAAGAAACAGGGGTAATTATCGGAACGATAGGGTTGAATGAAGATGCAGATGACGATCACACCGTAAGAAATGTCGGGATAAGATTACTCGAACCGTATCGGAACAAGGGTTTGATGTCAGAAGCTTTGGAGTGTGTAATTAGAAAT
>JAZQSI010000130.1:0-12494 GCA_045629985.1 Eubacteriales bacterium | reverse complement strand
TAGAAGCGTTCAACCTTCTATCTTCGAAAAAGCTTCCTGAAACAAAACTTAAGGAATTTGTTGGACATTCTCCGATTCAGGTAGCATTCGGAATCTTGATTGGTATTGCTAATGCGTTCTTTATGAATTGGATTCTTCCATAAGAGAGGTTAAAACTTATGTCGTATTCAGAAATAATTGCAAAAGAATTTGATGTCAGAGAAGACTATGTCTCCAACATTATAGTTTTGCTCGATGAAGGCAACACGATTCCATTTATCGCGCGTTACCGTAAGGAACAGCACGGCACGATGGATGACCAGCTCATCCGCCGCATTGCAGATAAGCTTGAGTATCTCCGCAATCTCGACGCGAGAAGAGAAGAGGTAAGAGGGCTTATTGATGCGCAGGAAAAGCTTACTGAAGAAATTTCGGCGGCGCTCGACGCAGCAAAAACGCTTGCCGAAATTGATGATATTTATCGTCCTTTCCGCCCCAAAAGAAAAACAAGGGCATCGGTTGCGAAGGAAAAAGGTCTTGAGCCTCTTGCTATTGCGATTATGGAGAATCAGAGCACAGGGGTTCTGCCGGAAACGCTTGCAGAGAGCTTTGTCGACCCTGAAAAGGGTGTTGATGATATCGAATCGGCACTTGCCGGTGCATCTGATATTATTGCAGAAGATGTGTCAGATAACGCAGAGGTAAGAAAAAGAGTCCGTAATCTCACAAAAATCCACGGCATGATAAGTTCTGAAAAGACAAAGGAAGAGGACGAAGGCAAGGTTTATGAAACCTATTACGAGTTCTCTCAGCCGGTAGCGAAGATGGTGGGTCACCGTGTTCTTGCTCTCAACCGAGGCGAAAAAGAGGGAATACTTAAAGTTAATATATCTCTTGATGAAGACAGACCTCTCAGATCGATTGCTTCTCTTTATGTAAATGGAACGTCGGCTTGCGCAAATCTCGTTAAAGCGGCTTGCGACGATGCATATTCAAGACTTATTTTTCCGTCTGTAGAGAGGGAAGTCAGAGCTGAACTCACGGAAGTTGCAAGTGAAGATGCGATTAAGCTCTTTGGTGTAAACTTGCGCCAGCTTCTGCTTGCGCCTCCTGTTAAAGGAAAAATCGCTCTCGGTCTTGACCCGGGTTATCGAACAGGTTGCAAGCTTGCGGTTGTTGATGCAACGGGCAAGATTCTTGACACGGCAGTTATTTACCCGACACACGGTGAGGCTCGCGAAAAGCAGTCTGCTGATATCCTTAAAGATAAAATCGAGCGTTGGGGTGTTGAGATTATCGCAATCGGAAACGGCACTGCTTCAAAAGAAACTGAACTGTTCACTGCAAAGACTATCAAACAGCTTTCGCGCAAGGTTTCATATATGGTCGTTTCAGAAGCAGGTGCATCTGTATATTCGGCATCCAAGCTTGCTGCAGAGGAAATGCCTGACTTTGACCTTACGCTTCGCTCCGCGGTTTCCATCGCAAGACGTCTTCAGGACCCTCTTGCAGAGCTTGTAAAGATTGAGCCCAAAGCAATTGGTGTTGGTCAGTATCAGCACGATATGCCGCAAAAACGCCTTGCAGAGGCTCTTGACGGTGTTGTTGAAGACTGCGTAAACTCTGTTGGTGCGGATCTCAATACAGCATCTGCGGCACTTTTGAGTCATATATCAGGTCTTTCTTCTGCTGTGTGTAAAAATATCGTAACTTACAGAGAAGAAAACGGTAGTTTTAAAAGCCGCGCAGAGCTTAAGAAAGTTCCGAAGCTTGGTGCGAAGGCATTTGAACAGTGCGCGGGATTCTTGCGCGTTGCAGAAAGTTCAAATCCGCTTGACAATACAAGTGTTCACCCTGAGTCATATTCGGCGGCAAAAGAGCTTCTTGCATGCCTTGGAGAAGATTTAAAGAAGCTCTCTGCTGAAGGTGGAATGGACCTTAGTGAGAAAGCAAAGAGCTTTGGATTTTCAGACCTTTCTGAAAAACTTGGCGTAGGCGTGCCGACACTGCAGGATATTATAAAAGAGCTTGCAAAGCCGGGGCGTGACCCGCGTGGTGAGCTTCCCGAGGCAATGCTTCGCGAAGATGTTATGGATATGAAAGATTTGCGCGAGGGTATGATTCTGCAGGGAACAGTCCGAAATGTAATAGACTTCGGTGCATTTGTTGACATAGGTGTTCATCAGGACGGACTTGTTCATATCTCGCAGATTACAAACAGATTTATCAAGCACCCGTCAGAAGTCCTTAAGGTTGGAGATATTGTGTCGGTTAAGATTCTTGGCGTTGATCTTGAAAAGAAGAGAATTTCTCTTACAATGAAGAATGTTTAGGAGTGAAGTATCATGCCATATGTAGCAATCAAAGCTTACCCAAAAGATGAGGAGACAAAGAAAAAACTCGTTGAAAAAATCAACGATGTTTTCCTTGAAGTATGGGGGTGTCCGCCTGAGGCAATTTCCATTTCTCTTGAGGAAGTAGCTCCGAGTGACTGGGAAGAAAAAGTCCAGAAGCCCGAAGTTGATGCTAACAAAGAGAAAATGATGATTTATTCGGGAAAGAAAAACTTTTAGAACAAACAAAAAAGAACCGAAACCAAATGGTTTCGGTTCTTTTATTTTTGTCGTTTAGCAGGGGATTAATACATTCCCATTCCGCCGTCGCCCATACCTGCCGGAGCAGCCGGAGCAACAGGCTCTTTTTTATCAGCAACAATGCTCTCTGTTGTGAGAACCATGGATGCGATGGATGCAGCGTTTTCAAGAGCGCTTCTTGTAACCTTAGCCGGGTCAACGATACCGGCCTTGATCATATCGCAGTACTTGTTGTTAAGAGCATCAAAGCCATATCCCGTTCTGCGGCTGTTCTTAATCTTATCAAGAACGATTGAGCCGTCGATACCTGCGTTTGAAGCAATCTGACGTACCGGTTCCTCAAGTGCCTTTGCGATAATGCGGACACCTGTGCGAGCGTCGCCCTCCGTCTTCGGAATAAGCTTCTCAACTGCAGAAATAGCATTTACAAATACTGTGCCGCCGCCTGCAACGATGCCTTCTTCAACAGCTGCGCGTGTAGCGTTGAGAGCGTCCTCGATGCGGAGCTTCTGCTCCTTCATTTCAACCTCAGTTGCAGCACCAACCTTGATGACAGCTACGCCACCTGAAAGCTTTGCAAGGCGTTCCTGAAGCTTCTCACGGTCGAATTCAGATGTTGTTGATTCGATCTGTGTGCGGATCTGTGAAACGCGAGCCTTGATTTCGTCTGCGTCGCCTGCACCATCAACGATGATTGTGTTCTCTTTCTGAACCTTAACCTGACGAGCGTGACCGAGCATGTCGAGAGTTGTTTCCTTGAGATCCATACCGAGTTCATCGGAAATAACCTGGCCGCCTGTGAGGATAGCGATGTCTTTGAGCATTTCCTTGCGTCTGTCGCCAAAGCCCGGAGCCTTGACACCAACGCATGTGAATGTGCCACGGAGTTTGTTTACAAGGAGAGTTGCAAGAGCTTCGCCCTCAATGTCCTCAGCGATGATAACAAGCTTCTTGCCTGACTGAACAATCTTCTCAAGAACAGGGAGGATCTCCTGAATGTTTGAAATCTTCTTATCTGTGATGAGAATGCAAGCATCGTCGATAACAGCTTCCATCTTATCTGTGTCGGTTACCATATAGGGGGAGATGTAACCGCGGTCGAACTGCATACCCTCAACGATTTCGCTGTAAGTCTCAGCAGTCTTTGACTCTTCAACAGTGATGACACCGTCAGCAGAAACCTTATCCATTGCTTCTGCAATGAGATTTCCGATTGCTTCACTTGCAGAAGAAACAGCTGCAACGCGAGCGATGTCTTCTGTTCCGTTTACTTTCTGTGATGCAGCCTTTACAGCTTCAACAGCAGCAGCAACAGCAGCGTTGATACCGCTGCGCATAATCATCGGATTTGCGCCTGCAGTAACGTTCTTCATACCCTCGCGGATGATAGCCTGTGCGAGAAGGGTAGCAGTTGTGGTACCGTCACCTGCAACATCGTTTGTCTTTGTTGAAACTTCTTTTACAAGCTGTGCGCCCATATTCTCAAACGGATCGTCAAGCTCGATTTCCTTAGCGATTGTAACACCATCGTTTGTGATGAGGGGAGCGCCGAACTTCTTGCTGAGAACAACGTTACGTCCCTTCGGGCCGAGAGTAACCTTTACGGTGTCAGCAAGCTTATTGATACCGCGCTCAAGCGCATGGCGAGCATCTTCTGAAAAAAGAATCTCTTTTGACATAATAAAAAACCTTCCTTATATAAAATAGATTAAAGATTATTCAACAACAGCGAGTATGTCGTTCTGACGAACGATGATAAGCTCTTCTGAATCAATCTTAACTTCTGTGCCTGAATACTTGCTTGTGATAACCTTGTCACCAACTTTAACGTGCATAACGATGTCCTTACCGTCAACGTTTCCACCGGGACCTACAGCGATAACCTCAGCAACCTGGGGCTTCTCCTTTGCTGCAGCTGTCAAAATAATACCGCTCTTCGTGGTTTCTTCAACCTCTACCATCTTTATGACTACGCGGTCTGCAAGTGGTTTAAGTGTCATGATTGTTTGCCTCCTGAATGAATCTGTATTTTAGCACTCGAGAGTTGTGAGTGCTAATTCTTATAATATAATAAATTATGTTATGTTTTTTTGCAAACGGATTATAATGGGAATTTTGGCAAAAAAAAGAGTAAATCATTGTTAAGTTTAAATAACACTGATTTACTCTTAATTTCTCGCGAAAGCTCGTTTAATCTCTCGGAAACACGGTATTTAAAAATAATTAATATTTAAAAGTACATATATAATTCGCATTTTATCATTCCGTTATACATTTTTCGACGTTTTTTTGCCTTTTTACCGTAAAAATATTCAAATTCGGGATGAGAGGCGATTATGTATGATGAGAAATTCGGCAATCCTGCCATCGCTTTGCCAAAACTGCGATAAAGAGCCTCTGCTTCTTTAACTTCAAGAAGTCTCTCGCCATATGGGGGATTTGTGACGCATATTCCGCTGTCGTGTCGCGGCATAAAACGAGTAGCATCAGCTTTTTCAAAGGTGATATATTTATCAACCTTTGCTTTCTTTGCGTTTTCGCGAGCGAGATTGACGGCTTCAATGTCCAAATCTCCGCCCCAAAGCTCAAAGTCTCTGTCAAAAACCTTTGTTTTTGCATTTTCACGGTGAGCCTGCCAGATTCCTTTATCTGAAATGCTCCAACTCTCTGCGGCAAAGCGGCGGTAAAGACCGGGAGCTCGGTTCTGTGCAATCATGGCCGCCTCGATAAGGATGGTTCCCGAACCGCAGAACGGGTCGCAGAAGAACTCGCGGCCTCTGTACTTTGAAAGTTCTACCATTGCAGCGGCAAGAGTTTCACGAAGAGGGGCGGCACCGGAAATCGCGCGGTAGCCGCGTTTGTGAAGGCCGGGTCCGGTCGTATCAAGATATACGTTAACGACATCGTGCATTATAGAAAACTGTATCTGATATTTTACGCCCGTTTCTTCAAACCAGGAAAGTGAGTACTTTGACTTAAGTCTCTCGACAACAGCCTTCTTGATAATGCTTTGACAGTCGGGAATTGAAAAAAGCTTTGAGTGAAGGCTGTGCCCCTTTACGGGGAATGCGCCATCCTTCGGGATAAAGTTTTCCCACGGGAGAGACTTTGTGTTTTCAAAGAGCTCGGTGAATGTAGTTGCTCTGAATGTTCCTACAACAAGGAGAACTCTTTCTCCTGTGCGAAGCCAGAGATTGGCAAGTGCCATATCCGAAAAGCTTCCGCGAAAAAGAACTCTGCCGTTTTCTGCCTTGACATCTTCAAATCCAAGACGTGTAAGCTCTTTTGAGGTGAGGCCTTCAAGCCCGAAAAGTGTAGGAACGCAAAAGGTGAATTTTTCCATATTTTAATAACTCCAATAGTGTTTGCTTTAGGCTTCGGGAGAGATCTCCTCAGTAGGTGTTTCTTCTTCAACTGGTTCTTCGTTCTCAAATGGTGGTGTATAGCTGTGCTGTGTGCAGACAGAGCCCATAAGCGGAGCCGTGCCGCTTGAGAAGAAGAACTGGCCTTCAGGTGGTGTGGATTCATGGATGACGTACTGCTCATCAGCGAGAACAACACCATTGAGAGGGAAGAAGCGCTCAAGCTTCATAAGTGCAACAGTCTTTCTGTTTGAATCCGGGCAGAACTCTGAAGCCATCATATTGGTTTGTGTGTCAATATCAACCATTGTATGCACATCGCAGACTTCTGTCGGCACATCGTCCTTGTGGAAGTATCCTGCAATGACCTGCGAACCACGCGGGTCGTGTGGGCAATTATCAGAGGGAAGAAGTCCGCTTCTTGAGCAGATGTTTACATATTGGAAATCATCGCTCTTCGGGAAATTCTTGACTTCAAGGTCAGAATGCGCCGCGTTCATAACACGCTTCCATACAGTGAGTGCAGGTGAAAGCGACTTTGAAATGTATTTTGGCTGATCATATCCAAACCAAGCAGCGCCGACATAGTAGGGAGTGTATCCGACAAACCAACGATCTTCGTCGTTGTTAGAAGTACCTGTCTTTGCCGCAGCAGGCATTCCTCGCTCAAGCTGTGCATAAGTACCTGTTCCGCTTGTGACAACGTTTGAAAGCATATGTGTCATATACGCTGCGGTTTTTTCGCTCATAGCACATGTCGGACGCTGTTCTTTCTCAATAAGAACATTGCCGTCATGGTCAAGAACTTTTGTGTAGGTCCTTGGTTCGTAATACGTGCCGCCGTTTGCAAACGGAACGTATGCCGCCGCCATCTCGAGTGCTGTGATGCCGTTTGTAAGCTGACCGAGCGAGAGAGGTGCGAGATTCTGGTCTCCCTTTTTGGAGAGGGAAGTCACGCCGAGATTTGCTGTAAGGAAGTTGTAAGAACGCTCTATGGTGAGCTTTTCAAGCGTTCTCATAGATACTGTATTGATTGACTGTTTGACAGCTTCGTTTATGTTTGTGCGTCCTGAATAGGTTCGGGTTTCGTTCTTAGGATACTCGCTATCGTTGAGAACCGTAATCGGAGCGTCGTCTTCGACGGAATACGGAGTTATAATTCCATACTCTATTGCAGGAGCGTAAACCGAGATAGGTTTAATTGAGGATCCGGGCGGGCGCTTTGTCTGTGTTGCACGGTTGAGAATTCGTGCACCTGACTTCTGTCCGCGACCTCCGCGTATAGCGATAATGTCACCGTTTTGCGGATCCAACATAATCATTGCGCATTCAGGCTGAACTTTGCCGCCGTAGCTCGGGAAGACGTTTTTGTTTTCAAAAACTTCGTCCATTGCAGACTGTATTTTTGGATCTACGGTAGCATATATTTTGAGACCGCCTGAATATATTGTCTTTACTGCAACACTTTCAGAATATCCGCGCTCCTCAACGAGGTCATCAATGAGGTCTTCGATAATCTGGTCAACGAAGTAAGACTGGACTTTTGAAGAGGGGTTGTTTCTTTTTTCGGTATTGAAGCGGATTTCTTCATTAATAGCCGCATCACGCTCATCCTTGGAAATCATATTAAGGTCATACATTCTGTTAATGATGGTATCGCGGCGGTCTTTGTTATGTTCAGGATAAATATACGGATTATAATAGGTAGGAAGATTTGTTATTCCGACGAGCGCGGCAGACTCGGCAACTGTAAGCTCGGAAACATCCTTGCCGTAATACGCCTGCGCGGCGGTACCGACACCGTAACAGCCTTCGCCGAGGTAGATGGTGTTGAGGTACATCTCGATAATTTCGTCCTTTGAGTAGTGGCGCTCAAGATAGAGGGCACGCATAATCTCCTGCAGCTTTCTCTTGACGGAGTCCTGATTGTCGCCTGTAAGGTTCTTTACGAGCTGCTGGGTTATAGTGGATGCGCCGTAGTCACTTTTGAATTTAAAGAAAAGGTTTGCACTTGCGGACATTGTGCGAGTCCAGTCAACACCGTGGTGCTTCATAAATCGGTGGTCCTCAATTGCGATTGCGGCATTTTTAAGATGTACCGGCATATCTTCAAGGTTTACCCACGTGCGGTTCTGGGAATCATAAAGACGCTCAAACTCGTGCTCATTTCCGTCATCGTCAACGTAATATACAATAGAAGAATAGTTGAGCTTTATTGCTTCAACTTCAATATCTACCTTTGAGTCAAGCGAGAGCATGTATCCGATGAGGAAACCTGCACCAATAAGGGCAGTCCATGCGAAAGTCCAGAGTAATGTATAAACAGAAAGCGAAAGCGCATTATTTTTCAAAAAACGCTTGAAGCCTTTGCGGCTGTCAGAAGAATTATTCTGTGTTGGCAAGTAAAACACCTCCATGGTTTTAATCATAGATATTTACATTATAATACATAACTGCGAAAAAATCTATAAAAATTTGTAAGGTGAGGTATTTTATGAAAACTCGGATAACGGAGCTTGGGTGCAAGGAAGTAATAAATGTTTGCGATGGCACAAGGTATGGATATGTAAACGACGTGGAAATTGACTGCACGTGTGGAAAGATACTTGCGCTTGTTGTTCACTGCGGCGGGAAATTGCTGCCGGTTTTCTCGAAAAACGATGATATAGTGATACCCTGGGATGCGATAAGGAAGATTGGGGACGATATAATTCTCGTTGATTATGTGATTGAACCGGTTCGGACGAATAAAAAAAGCGCTTTTTTCCTAAAATAACAAAAAAAGGCTTGCAAAATGTAAAAGAATGTGATAACATATATCGGTAAAAAACTCACACACCGTAACTTTGGTGCCGCTGTGTCGAAAGATGGCGCCTCTGAATGACCGGTGTGGCGGTTAAAACAGAAGGAGGAAAAAACAAATGTCACAGGTAATCTCAATGAAGCAGCTTCTTGAAGCAGGTGTTCACTTCGGACATCAGACAAGACGCTGGAACCCCAAAATGGCTCCGTACATCTTCACGGAGCGTAACGGTATCTACATCATCGACTTGCAGAAGACCGTTAAGAAAATCGAAGAGGCTTATTTCTTCGCACGCGATATCGCTGCAGAGGGCAAGAGCATTCTCTTCGTTGGTACAAAGAAGCAGGCACAGGAAGCAATCAAGGAAGAAGCAGAGCGCGTAGGTATGTACTACGTCAACGCTCGTTGGCTCGGCGGTATGCTCACAAACTTCAAGACAATGCGCCGTCGTATCGAGCGCCTCAACCAGCTCAAGAAGATGGAAGAGGACGGCACATTCGATCTTCTCCTCAAGAAGGAAGTTATCAAGCTCCAGGCTGAAATTGCAAAGCTCGAGAAGTATCTCGGCGGTGTAAAGGAAATGAACAAGCTTCCGGGCGCAATGTTCATCGTTGACCCGCGCAAGGAGCGTAACGCTATTGCTGAAGCTCGCCGTCTCGGTATTCCGGTTATCGCTATCGTTGATACAAACTGCGATCCTGAAGAAGTTGACTACGTAATCCCGGGTAACGACGACGCTATCCGCGCAATTAAGCTTATCTCTCAGACAATTGCAAACGCTGTTGTTGAAGCTCGTCAGGGCGTTCAGGAAGAAGTTGCAGCTGAGGAAGCAGCAGCTCCGGCAGAAGAGGCAGTTGCTGAATAATTTATATAGTTTAATATTAAGGAGAGTGTTACATTATGGCTTTTACAGCTGCTGATGTTAAGGCACTTCGTGAATCTACGGGTGCAGGTATGATGGACTGCAAGAAGGCTCTTGCATCGTCCGACGGTGATATGGAAAAGGCAATGGAATTCCTTCGTGAGAAGGGCCTTGCTGCTGCTGCAAAGAAGGCAGGTCGTATCGCTGCTGAAGGTATGGTTTTCGGCACATCAAATGCAGATGCAGGCGTTGTTGTTGAAATCAACAGTGAGACAGACTTCGTTGCAAAGAACGCTGACTTCCAGAAGTTTGCTGCAGACGTTGCAGAGACTGTTCTTGCTAACAAGCCGGCAGACGTTGACGCTCTTATGGAGTGCAAGTGTGCAGGTTCTGATATGACTGTTGCTGAGGCTCTTCAGGATAAGATCCTCACAATCGGTGAAAATATCAAAATTCGTCGTTTCGCTCTTTGCGAAGGTGGCGTAAACGTTACTTACATGCACATGGGCGGTAAGATCGGCGTTCTCATCAACATGGAAGTTTCCGACAACCTCAAGGGCAACGACGCAGTCGCAGCTCTCGGCCGCGGTGTCGCAATGCAGATTGCTGCTATGAGCCCGTCATGGCTTGACAGCTCCGAAGTTCCGGAAGATGTTCTTGCTAAGGAAAAGGAAATCCTCACAGCTCAGGCTATGAACGAAGGCAAGCCGCAGGCTGTTGCAGAAAAGATGGTTATGGGTAGAATTAAGAAGTTCTACGCTGAGAACTGTCTCCTCGACCAGGAATATGTTCAGGGCGATAAGATTTCTGTTGCACAGCACATTGCAAACGTTGCAAAAGAGCTTGGCGGCGAAATCAAGATCACAAAGTTCGTTCGCTTTGAAAAGGGCGAAGGCCTTGAGAAGCGTGAAGACAACTTCGCTGAAGAAGTTGCAAGCATGATGAAGTAAATTTCATACAAACTAAAGCGTACGGTAAAAAAATACCGTACGCTTTTTATATGTTTATGTAAATTGATTTTTGTATTTTGCTATGATATAATTACCGTAACATAGCTTTTTTTCCAACTTGATGTGAGAATATAAAGATTGTCGAATTTTGGCGAAAGGGGAAATCAGATTGAAAAAGAAAATTTTGTGGATTGTATTAGCAATCACACTTATTTTCGTAATATTAGCATTTGTCCTTTTTGGGATTTTGTTTTGTGATATCTTTGTACAGGAATCTCCGAATGGAGACTATCAAATAGTTAGTTTGTGGATAGATAAAGGTGGCTTCGGATATGGTGGAGCTTGTTATATAAAGGAAAAAGGATTGTTTTCGAAATGGCATAAGATTTGTAAAGTTCCTTGTTCTTGTGAATGGATATCGGAAGCACAGTTTACGGTTTATCGAGTAAATTACTCCGGTATTGGCAGTGATAAAGAATATAACGTGAATGATTTCTTTGATAAATAAGAGTATATGTGTATATTTTTGATCCAGACTTGACACGAACTTGCCGACAAAAACATTGGCATCTAAATTATACAGTCTTTATAGTAAAGAGCGTCGGAAAATATTAAATAGAGGAAGATGAAAATGAAATATAATACATATTTATTTGATTTTGACGGAACTTTGGTAGATTCTATGCCATCATTTATTTCGGTTATGTTAAGAATTCTGGATGAGAATCACATAAAATATGAAGATGATATTGTAAAAATTATAACACCATTAGGATATGCGGGTACTGCTGAATATTTTCAACAGTTAGGCGTTCCGATGTCAAAAGACAAAATGATAAAACAAATGAACGAGTACATATATGAGGATTATTTATATAGCATTCCCGAAAAGTCAAATGTTATTTCAACGCTTGAAACCCTGAAAAAGAATGGGGCTGACCTTAATGTTCTTACTGCCAGCCCTCATATGGTGCTTGACTCTTGTCTTAAAAGATTAGGAATATTTGATTTATTTACCAATGTGTGGTCTTGTGATGATTTTTCAACCACAAAGGCCAATCCGGAGATATATATAAAAGTTGCTGAAAAATTGGGAAAACCTGTTGGTGAAATTCTTTTTCTTGATGATAATTATAACGCCGACAAAACAGCAAAAATCGCCGGAATGAAGGTGTGTGGCGTGTTTGATAAATCCTCGGCTGATTATGTGGATGATATTAAGACTATTACCGATCATTATATATATGATTTTTCTGAATTACTTGGCATTGATAAATAATATTTTTTGGGTCTAACATGACACGAACTTGAACCAAAATGCTTTGCATCTAAACCGTCTGTCCCGCAATATGGATATTTCGAATTTTGTAGAAAGGATGTTGTTTGATGAAAAAGAAAATTTTGATTATATCCTTTTTTACTGTTTTTGCACTACCAATACCAGTAGCTATGTTGGGATGTTTGGTAACAACTATGTGGTTTTTTGCTTCATTAATAAAGGTAACTTCTTTTGTGGAAATTCTTTCTGCTTTAATTGGAGCATTAATAGGTGCAACATATATCATAAGTTATATATTTGCATTAAATAAAACATGGAAAGAAAAATGGTTTTCGATGAAATCGTTTCTTCCGATTGCACATTGCCTATTGGCTTTACTCTATTTATTATCATTAAAACCAACATCGAATTATATTGGCGAAACAACTGAACACTTCGGGTTTGCCAAAAAGGATTTTTCTGTTGTTGAAGAACTCGACACCCACGGAGGATTTCATGGCGATGGTTCTTATTATCTGATTTTAGATTGTTCCAATAATAAAGAGAAAGCGTTAGAAAAAGTACAAGATTGGAACGGACTGCCTTTATCCGAAAATCTCAATCTTATTATGTATGGTGGAGAAAAAGATGGTGTTACATATGGATATGAGTTAGCAGAAGAAGCA
>JAZQSI010000129.1:0-21664 GCA_045629985.1 Eubacteriales bacterium | reverse complement strand
CACGACAAGCGCCGATTTGACGTTTTCTCAACCTTTGTTCGTCACGGCGCACCAAGCGAAATTATGTATATACGAAATCCTCACATCGGTTCGGACAATCTCCCGAAGGTTGTTTCAGGTATCCGCGAGGAGATAAAGGCTCTTGGCGGTGAAGTTTTCTTCAATACGCGACTTTGCGACATTCACACAAAGAACGATGCAGTTTGCGGTATCACCTGCAAAACTGCAGATGGCGAGATTTCCTTTGATACCGACAAGCTCATTCTCGCGGTAGGGCACTCGGCTCGCGATGTATTTGAGCTTCTTCTCAATATGGGCGTTACAATAACTCAGAAGCCGTTTTCTATGGGTGTTCGCATTGAGCATCTCCAGCGCGACATCGACAAATGCCGTTACGGCGAGTTTGCCGGGCACCCCGCTCTCGGTGCGGCGGACTACAAACTCTCAAATCGCCTCTTAAGTGGAAGATGTGCATACACGTTCTGCATGTGCCCCGGCGGCGAGGTTATAAACGCCGCGAGCGAAGAGGGTGGCGTTGTCACAAACGGTATGAGCTTATATGCAAGAAACAAGACAAACGCAAACAGCGCGCTTTTAGTAAACGTTGCTCCCGAAGATTTCGGCGGAGAGCACCCTCTCGCAGGAGTTTTTATGCAGCGCGAAATTGAGCGCGCGGCTTATCTGATGGCAGGAAGTAACTATTCTGCCCCCGCTCAGACGGTCGAGGGATTCCTCACAGGCAGAAGGACAGGCTTTGGCAAAATCAAGCCGTCGTTTTTACCGGGTGTTTGCGAGCGCAACATCGCAGAGCTCTTCCCCGAATATATAACAGAAACACTTAAAGTCGGAATAAAGCAGTTTTCACGCCAGATTTCCGCGTTTTCCGACGGCGAAGCTGTTCTCACCGCTCCGGAAACGCGCTCATCCTCACCCGTCCGCATAATGCGAGACGAAAAGTGTGTTGCCTCACTCCGAGGTCTTTACCCTTGTGGAGAGGGTGCAGGATATGCAGGAGGAATCCTTTCCTCGGCAGTTGACGGCATACGCGTTGCAGAGGCAGTTTGCGAAATATACTAAAGGAAGTTTATCTATGACAGGCACAGCACAGAAGAAAAAACAATTCAATATCATAAAATTTTTAAAGCAGAACGCTGTTATGATGATTGCGCTCATTGCCGCCGTCATAACGTGCTTCTTTGTTCCCATCGACAAGCAGTATCTCGGGTATTTTGACTTAAAGACACTCACCTGCCTTTTCTGCGTGCTCGCTGTTGTCTGCGCTCTTCGAAACATCTGCTTTTTCTACGTACTCGCGCAGAGGGTTGTCGTTCTTTTCAAAAATGCGAGAATGTGTGTTCTCGCCCTTGTATATATCACGTTTATCGGCTCGATGCTGATTGCAAACGATATGGCACTTCTCACCTTTCTCCCGCTCGGATACTTCGTCCTCAAGGAAACGGGCAAGGAAAAATATATGGCGTTTACTTTCATTATGCAGAACATTTCCGCAAACCTCGGCGGTATGCTGACTCCTTTCGGAAATCCGCAGAATTTATATTTATATTCTCACTTCAACATCCCGAACCTCGAGTTTATGGGAATTATGGCGTTTCCCTTTCTTCTTTCGATTGCGCTCATAACGCTCTGCTGTTTTGTCTTCGTTAAACCCGAGGCGCTTACGCTTCCCGACAGCGATGTTGTTCTCGACCGCAAGAGGACGGTGCTTTACCTTGTCCTTTTCGCACTCTCAATCGCAATCGTTTTCCGCGGTATTCCCTACTGGATAGGACTTATCGTAATTCCGCTTGTTCTTATCTTTGCTGACCGCGACGCACTAAAAAAAGTCGACTATCCGCTTCTTCTCACTTTTGTTTTTTTCTTTATCTTCTCGGGAAATATGGCGAGAATTGATGCTGTCCACAAGCTCTTTTCGTGGCTTCTTGCAAAAAACACACTTGTTGTTTCAATTCTCTCCTGCCAGGTTATAAGTAACGTTCCCTCGGCAATTTTACTCTCGCAGTTTACGGGTGACTACGCCGCACTTTTGCGCGGTGTCAACATTGGCGGCGTGGGTACACTTATCTCATCGCTTGCAAGCCTTATAACGTTCAGGACGTATTCTCACCACAACCCGGGGAAAACTAAAAGCTATATCCTTAAGTTTTCTCTCTTCAACTTCGCTTTTCTCATTATTCTTACAGCCGCAATGCTTATATTCAACTTTTAAATTTGATTTTAAGGAGGTCTGGTCGCAATGGCGGAATTCAAAATACACGCTCCCTATTCACCGACGGGCGACCAGCCTGCCGCGATAGATGCCCTTGCGAGCGGTATCGAAATGGGACTTTCCGAGCAAACGCTTCTCGGCGTTACTGGCTCGGGAAAGACCTTTACCATGGCAAACATCATCGAGCGCGTCCAGCGTCCGACGCTTGTTCTTGCCCACAACAAAACTCTCGCCGCCCAGCTCTGCTCGGAGCTCAAGGCATTCTTCCCCGAAAACGCGGTTGAGTATTTTGTATCCTACTTTGACTATTACCAGCCCGAGGCGTATATTCCGCACACGGACACTTATATTGAAAAGGACTCCTCAACAAACGAGGAGATTGACCGTCTCCGTCACAGCGCGACAGCATCGCTTGGCGAGAGGCGCGACGTTATCATCGTCGCAAGTGTTTCGTGCATATACGGTCTCGGTGACCCGATTGACTACTCAAGCATGGTTATCTCACTTCGCCCCGGTATGGAAAAGGAGCGCGACGAGGTTATCAGAAAGCTTATCGAAATCCGATACGAGAGAAACGACGTCGCTTTTGAGCGAAATAAGTTCCGCGTGCGCGGTGATACTCTTGAAATCTTCCCCGTTTACTCTAACGACAGTGCAATAAGGGTTGAATTCTTCGGTGATGAGGTTGACCGCATATCTGAAATAAACGTCGTTACGGGAGCCGTCAAACGCGAGCTTTCGCACGTTGCAATCTACCCTGCATCGCACTATGTTTCAACGCCCGAGAAGATGGAAAAGGCGTGCCGTGAAATGCTTTGCGAGATGGAGGAGCGCGTAAAATACTTTGAGAGCGAAGAGAAATACATTGAGGCTCAGCGAATCCGACAGAGGACAGAGTATGACGTCGAGATGATCACCGAGCTTGGCTACTGCAACGGTATCGAGAACTACTCGCGAATCATAAGCGGCCGCGAACCCGGAAGTGCCCCGTTTACACTCATGGACTACTTCCCCGATGATTTTCTCCTTATCGTTGACGAGTCGCACGTTACGCTTCCGCAGGTACGCGGAATGTATGCAGGCGACCGCGCAAGAAAAGAAACACTTGTAAAATACGGTTTCCGTCTTCCCAGCGCATTTGACAACAGACCTCTCAATTTCGAGGAATTTGAAAATCACATAAATCAGGTTGTTTACGTCTCCGCGACGCCCGGTGATTATGAGCGCGAGCGGAGTGCACAGATAGCAGAACAGCTCATCCGACCTACGGGACTTCTCGACCCTGAAATTGAGCTTCGACCGACAGAGGGACAGATTGACGACCTCATCGGAGAGATAAATAAGCGCGTTGAAAAGAAAGAGAGAGTTTTAGTCACAACTCTCACAAAGAAGATGGCAGAAGACCTCACGGCATACCTTGAGCGCGCAGGAATAAAGGTCAAATATCTCCACCACAATGTTGAGACGATTGAGCGAATGGAGATTATCCGCGACCTCCGTCTCGGCACCTTTGACGTGCTCGTCGGCATCAATCTTCTCCGCGAGGGTCTTGACATTCCCGAAGTGTCGCTTGTCGCAATCCTTGACGCTGACCGCGAAGGTTTCCTTCGAAGCGAAACCTCGCTTATCCAGACGATGGGTCGTGCTGCACGAAACGACCACGGCAAGGTCATTATGTACGGCGACACCGTCACGGGCTCGATGCAGCGCGCGATTGACGAAACTATGCGCCGAAGAACGCTCCAGGCAAAGTACAACGAGGAGCATGGAATCGTTCCGAAAACGATTATCAAGGATGTTGCAGACCTTCTCGAAATATCAAAGGATGCAACCGAAGTGAAGAACGAAAAGTTAACGAAGACCGAACGCGAAAAACTCATCAAAAAGCTCGAGCAGGATATGCGAGAGGCTTCAAAGCTTCTTGAGTTTGAATACGCCGCAATTCTCCGCGACAGAATAATAGAGCTTCGCGGAAAAGACTGATTTTTCAAAAAGGTGAAAAGAAATGAACAAGAACATTTTTGTCAAGGGTGCAAGAGAGCACAACCTCAAAAATATTGATATTGAAATCCCGCGCGACAGCCTCGTTGTCATAACAGGTCTTTCAGGCTCGGGAAAATCAAGCCTTGCCTTTGACACGATATATGCAGAGGGACAGAGAAGATATGTCGAGTCGCTCTCCTCTTACGCGAGAATGTTTCTCGGTCGCATGGACAAGCCTGATGTTGACTACATTGAGGGTCTCTCCCCCGCTATTTCCATCGACCAGAAAACAACCTCAAAAAATCCCCGTTCAACCGTCGGTACGGTTACGGAAATTTACGACTATCTCCGTCTTCTCTGGGCGAGAGTCGGAACTCCGCATTGCCCGAAGTGCGGAAAGGTTATAAAGCAGCAGACGATTGACCAGATTTGCGACAAGGTTCTCTCGCTCCCCGAGGGAACTAAGTTTCAGATTCTCTCTCCTGTCGTCCGTTCGCGCAAGGGCGAGCACGAGAAAATCTTTGAAAATGCAAAAAAATCGGGCTACGTCCGCGCACGCGTTGACGGCAACATCTACGACCTCTCCGAAACCATAAAGCTTGAGAAAAACAAAAAACACAATATAGAAATCATAATCGACCGCCTTGTAATCAAGAACGGCATCGAAATGCGCCTCACCGACTCTCTCGAAACTGCTCTGAAGCTTGCAGAAGGTCTTGTCATCGTCGATGTCATCGGCGGAGAAGAGCTTACGTTCTCCCAGAACTACGCCTGCGAGGACTGCGGAATAAGCCTCGAGGAACTCACCCCGAGAATGTTCTCATTCAACAACCCACACGGCGCGTGCCCTGAATGCTCGGGTCTTGCAACGCTTCTTCGCGTTGACCCGGATATGGTTATCCCCGATAAGTCAAAATCCATTCTTGAGGGTGCAATCTGCGCGAGTGGCTGGAGAAACGCAGAGCCCGGAACGATTGCGAGAATGTACTACGACGGGCTTTCCAAGCATTATGGCTTCAGTCTCTCAACTCCTATCGCCGAACTCCCTGAAGCAGCGGTCAATGCACTTCTCTACGGAACAGGAACGGAGAAAATCCCGCTTCATTATGACAAATCTTACGGAAAAGGTGACTATACACAGCGTTGGGAGGGTCTTATCCCGAACCTTGAGCGCCGCTACCACGAAACTGCAAGCGAATATTCAAAGGCAGAGATTGAGGACTGCATGGTTCATACTCCCTGCCCAGCCTGCGGAGGCAAGAGACTTCGTCCCGAGGCTCTTGCAGTTACCGTCGGCGGTATGAATATCTCCGATATGTGTGACCTTCCCGTAAACGAGGCTCTTGACTTTATAAAAAACGTTGAATCATCGCTCACGGAGCGCGAACGCTCGATTGCAGAGCTTATTCTCCGTGAGATACGTGAACGTCTCGGTTTCCTCGAGAGCGTAGGTCTTTCATACCTCACACTTTCACGTTCTGCAGGAACACTCTCGGGCGGCGAGAGCCAGAGAATCCGCCTTGCAACGCAGATCGGCTCTTCCCTTATGGGCGTTCTCTATATCCTTGACGAGCCGTCAATAGGTCTTCACCAGCGCGACAACGAAAAGCTCCTTGCAACGCTTAAGCGCCTTCGTGACCTTGGAAACACGCTTCTTGTCGTCGAGCACGATGAAGACACGATGAGATGCGCGGACTACATTGTTGACGTTGGTCCGGGTGCGGGCGTTCACGGCGGTGAGATTGTCGCAAGCGGCAGTATTGACGACATTATGGCAGAGCCGAAGTCAATCACGGGCCAATATCTCTCGGGCAAAAAGAAAATTCCCGTTCCGTCGGAAAGACGAAAGGGGAACGGAAAGTATCTTGAGATAATCGGAGCTAAAGAGAATAACCTCAAAAACATCGATGTGAAAATTCCGCTTGGAAAATTCACCTGCATCACGGGTGTCTCGGGCTCGGGAAAATCATCGCTCACGAACGAGATTTTATATAAACACCTTGCCGCCGCGCTCAACGGCGCAAAAACTCACCCCGGAAAGTTTGAAGCCTTCCGCGGAATCGAGCATCTCGACAAGATTATCGACATCGACCAGTCTCCCATCGGGCGCACTCCGCGTTCAAACCCTGCAACCTACACGGGTGTTTTTAACGACATCCGCACCCTCTTTGCGCAGACACCTGATGCGAAGATGCGCGGATACACTGCAAGCCGATTTTCGTTCAACGTCCGTGGCGGCAGATGTGAAGCGTGTGCAGGCGACGGTGTGAATAAGATTGAGATGCATTTTCTCCCCGACATCTACGTTACCTGTGACGTCTGCCGTGGTATGCGCTACAACCGCGAGACTCTCGAGGTAAAATACAAGGGCAAGAGCATTGCAGATGTCCTTGATATGACTTGCGAGGATGCATACGAGTTCTTCCGCCATATTCCTAAAATCGCAAGCAAGATTGAAACGCTCAACGAAGTAGGACTTGGCTATATTAAGCTCGGCCAGGCCTCCACCACCCTTTCGGGCGGCGAGGCGCAGCGCGTAAAGCTTGCGACAGAACTCTCAAAGAGAAGCACGGGTAAAACTATCTACATCCTTGACGAGCCGACAACGGGACTTCACGTTGCGGATGTTCACAGACTCGTCGAGATGCTTTCACGTCTTACTGATGCAGGAAACACAGTTATCGTAATCGAGCACAATCTTGATGTTATAAAGTGTGCAGACCATATTATTGACCTTGGTCCCGAGGGCGGAAGCGGCGGTGGAGAGATTATCGCAACCGGTACTCCCGAAGAGGTTGCAAAATGTGCTTCTTCCTACACGGGACAATATCTTAAAGGCGTACTTTAATCTCACCTTCTTCAAAAATCACGGTGCATTTTTCACAATCCCCCGAAAGAAAGCTTTCTGCGAGTTTGTCAGAAATCTCGCATCTGAGCTTTTTTATAACTTCCCGAGCGCCGTACTTGTCCTCGCATTGAGAGGCGAGAATCTTCTCACATACGCTTTTATCAACATTAAGCTCTATCCCTTTTGCTTTTGCACGGGATATGAGCTTTTTTATTTCTTTGTCAAGAATGGCAAGCAAACTCTCCCTTGACAGAGGAGAAAAAACGATTATTTCATCTATTCGCCCCATGAGTTCAGGCGATAACCTTTTGCTTATCTCCGAACGCACAGAACGCTTTTTTTCCGAGACTTCTCCCTCTTCGTCTCTTCCCGAAAATCCTACATTCACTGCAGAGAGCTTCGATGCGCCGATGTTTGACGTCATTATTATGAGCGTATTCCTGAAATCTGCGCTTCTTTCGTGCGAATCTGAAAGTCTTCCCTCGTCGAGTATCTGCAAGAGAATGTTGAGCACCTCAGGGTGTGCCTTTTCGATTTCGTCAAAGAGGACTACCGAATACGGTTTCTTTCTCACGCGTTCAACAAGCGTATTTCCGTCACCGTAACCGACATATCCGGGTGGTGAGCCGATGAGTTTTGATACGGAATGTTTTTCCATATACTCCGACATATCGAGCCGTATTATCTTCTCCTCTCCGTCAAAAAGACTTTCAGCAACAGCGAGCGAGAGCGCGGTCTTGCCAACCCCTGTCGGCCCGGCAAAAAGAAACGATCCGATTGGCCGTCGCTCATCCGAAAGCCCGAGTCGCGATATTCTTATTGCACGGGCAAGAGATGAAATGGCTTCTTTCTGCCCTATCACATTTTTGCCGAGCTCCGCTTCCAGATTCAAAAGGCGCGCGCCCTCGCCTTTTGTTATCCTTGTGGCGGGGATTCCCGTCTGCTCACTTATAACTTCCGCTATGTCCTCGGAATCAATCTCACTTTTTGATTCCGACATCCTCACGAAGCTCTCGCGAAGTCTGCACAGCTCAACCTTTAAGCGTTCCTCTTCATCGCGAAGCCTTGCCGCTTTTTCAAAGTTCTCCGCATCAATGCACCGCCGCTTTTCATCAAAAACTTCCGCTATTTTCTTCTCCGTCCTCTGCATATCCTGCGGCGGATTTGACGCATTTATTTGCCTCTTTCCCAGTGCTTCATCAATTAAATCTATCGCTTTGTCCGGAAGCTTCTTGTCCGCGATATACCTTTTTGAGAGGCTTATTGCCGCATCTATTGCCTCGTCCGTGACGGCACAGCCATGGTGCTTTTCGTACTTTGGTGCAAGCCCTTTTATAATCTCGAAGCAGTCTTCATCGCTCGGTTCATGCACAGCTATTGGCTGAAACCGTCGTGAAAGCGCGGCATCCTTTTCTATATACTTTCGGTATTCTTCAAATGTCGTTGCTCCGATTATCTGAACCTCTCGGCGTGAGAGCGCAGGTTTTAATATATTTGCCGCATCTATCGCGCCCTCTGCCGCTCCTGCACCGACTATGGTATGGATTTCATCAATAAAGAGTATTATATCCTCCGCTTTTGAAACCTCGGAGAACATCGTCTTTATCCGCTCTTCAAACTCGCCACGATATTTTGTTCCTGCCACAACAGACGAAATATCCACCGAATATATCTTCTTTCCAAGCAGATGCTCCGGCACGCGCCCGCTCACAATTCTCTGGGCAAGTCCCTCGGCGAGAGCCGTTTTTCCGACTCCTGCATCGCCGAGCAGTATAGGGTTGTTCTTTGTTCTGCGCGAGAGCGTCTGCACCATTCTCGAAAGCTCGCGCTCGCGTCCTATGACGGGGTCGAATTTCCCCTCGCGCGCAAGAGAACACATATCGCGTCCAAAACTCTTCAGCGTGCGCAGTTCACTCTTTTCTTTCACCTTTCCCTGGCTCTCCGCGCGGTGAAAACTATCGCTCTCTCCACCGAGTGAAAGAAGAATTTCGGACATTTTCCCTCTGTCTGCTCCGATAATCTCAAGAACGGCAGAGCTTTCGCTTTCACCGTCACAAATGAGAGCCCTGAAGATATGCTCCTCACCTATAAAACTTTTTCCCTCGCGCTCTGCAATGGCATATGCCCGTGTCACCACCCGCCTTGCAACTGCAGTGAGTCCCTGCGGCGTAGCCCGATTTTTCCTTCCTTTGCCGACTCTGTCACATATTACCTGTTCGATTTTTTGCGGCGTTATACCGAGCTTTCCGAGTGTCCGTGCGCCTTTTCCTTCTTTCTGGCAGGCAAGTGCAAGTAGGATATGCTCGCTCCCAACATAGCCGTGGCCGAGCTCTGCGGCGCATTCATGAGCGCGTTTGAGCACGTTTTCCGCACGTAAAGTAAACCTGTTTTCAAAAGACATTTCAGCCGCAGCTCCTTTCTTTTCCTCAATATTATTCCCTTTTTCCGTATGTTTTAGTAGCCTTTTCGTTTTTTGCCAAACGAAAGTTTTGTAAAAATTTTTCAAATTTTTTAGTTTTCCCCATTGATTTTTTTCTTATTCATTGTTACAATATATACATCAAATACTTGGAGGTGTTTTTCCCATGGCATACGTAATCAGTGACGAGTGCATCCAGTGCGGCTCTTGCGCTTCTGAATGCCCCGTAGGTTGCATTTCTGAAGGCGATACAAAATTTGTTATCGACAAGGATGCTTGCGCAGATTGTGGCGCTTGCGCTGCTGCTTGCCCGGTTGAGGCTATCAGCGCTGAATAATTTTGTCTATTAAAAGAAACGGTGCAAGCTTCTTGCACCGTTTCTCACTTTAAACCGATATTTTTTGAGGTGGGTTATGACAGGTAAAATTTATCTCTACGAAGAGCTTTTTGAAAGAACTCCGAAAACTGTTTTTGAAAGCGACAGCTTTTCCGCGGAGATCTTTAAATATTCAACGGGCGTTTCCGCCGTTACGATTGAAAACAGCAAGGGCTATATTACCTCGCTTCCGTTTATGGGGCAGATGATCTGGGACGTAGAATTCCTCGGTCGCAATATGGTTATGAAGTCCATATTCGACGAGCCTGAATTCTGCCGCGATGCTTACGGTGAGAGCTATGGTTGTTTCCTTATGCACTGCGGCCTTACCGCAGTCGGCATTCCGTCAGAAGGTGAAAACCACGCACGCCACGGCGAGCTTCCGTTTGCAAAGTACCGCGAAAGCTACATTCTCCTCGGTGAAGACGAGGGCGGCAAATACATTTCAATCGGCGGTGTTTACGGCTACAAGCGCGCATACGTCGCAAATTACGACTTCACGGTCGAGTACAAGCTCTACGAAGATGCATCCACCTTTGAGATAATAACGAATATCAAAAACAAAAAGGACTCCCCGCTTGAGTACTTCTACCTTTCGCACATAAACTACGCTCAGGTTATCGGCTCGCGACTTCGCGCAAACGCAAAGGCAAGAAGCGAAGAGGAAAAAGCGGCTATCCCCTCGGCATACCCCGACGGTGCGGATGACAAAACACTTGCATATTTAAAGTCTCTTGAAGCAGACCCGTCAAAAATGGATGTCACAGAAGAGAACGTAGCGCTTTGCACTCCCGAATTTTCATTCCTTTATACCTGTGAAGAGGACAAAGACGGCTTTGCGCACACGCTCCAGATTATGCCTGACGGTCACGCTTTCTACGTGCGTCACCGCCCTCTTGAGCTTCCCGTCACAATCCGCTGGATAGGAAAAACTAACGACGAGGCATCAATGGGAATGGTACTTCCCTCAACCGCACCGCACACGGGATATAAATCGTGCGTTGAGAACGGCTACGCGAGATATCTCGCAAGCGGCGAGGATGTGACATTCTGCATCACGGCAGGTGTTCTCTCCCCCGAAGAAACAAAGGAAGTCGAAAATAAGATATAGAAAAACAGCAGAGGTTATAATCCTCTGCTGTTTTTGTTTGGCGACAACCGGAGCCCATTGCATAAATTATATTATACACTCTTAACCTTTGCTAAGTGGGCTATATATAATACTTTTTGCCTTTTTTTCACTATGTAGCCCTGCCGGGCGGGCCTACTTTTAATTGCAAAAGCAGCAAAACCGGGGAAAACTCACGCCGCACCCCTCCGCACGCATCGACGCCGATTTCTGCAATGTGTCAGTTTGTTTATCAAAATCCGGGGATTTCTTTTACAAAAAACGAAAGGTCGCAGCTAATTGCTACGACCTTTTTATTACACAAAAATGCTTATAACCAGAATTACCAGAATAAGAATCAGAATAATCGGTGCAAACAGAATTATGAGAATAAATACAGGGATAATCCAATCATCGTTTAAATCCGCTGTTGCTTTTTCACCTGCAATATCTATGTAGAGCTCAACATAGCCTCCCTGATCTATATCAATTTCATTGGTTAGTGCAAGGATGTTTCCGTTGTTATCTACATATGCAAACTTTGCTTTTCTGTATTTTTCTCCAAACTCATCACTCGCTCCGAATTCGTCCTCTCCATAGTTTTCGCTCTCGCCTGCCACATAAAAGGTGACCGTCGCAATTTTCGTGTCAGACTCATCTGGAATAAGCTTTATGTCCGAGCGTGCTGTGTTTCTGTGGAAGGTGTAACTTGCAAATCCGTCTTCTTCGTAAGCGACGATTTCACTATCTTCCGATATGCCGTACTTTTCACCGTTTTTATCATTGTATGGGGTGAACTCATCCGCAGACTCGTCAATCGGAATGAGCATATCTACATACACCGTACCCTCAGGCATCTGACTTCTGTGAACATCGCAAGAATAGTAATACGCCGGCGCTCTCGCAAATGCGGAGGTTGCGCAAAAGAGCAAGCACGTAATTGCAAGACACAGCCGTTTCACTTACTTTACCTCTGTGATTTCGAATGTGTCTTTTATAATCTGTCTGCCCTCGGCGAGGGTGAGCTTCTGGTGGTACATTATCTGCGAGATAAGGTTTCCCGTTGCCGTACCCTCGGAAAGACCGATGAATATCTTCTTGCCTGTAATTTCACCTGTGAGACGGTTTAAGTACATATCACGGCTGCCACCACCGACGATGTGAATCTCGCGGATAACCTTTCCGCTGATGCTCTCAATCTCTTCTACTGCCCTCTTGTAGGAGTTTGCAAGAGAAAGATATACGCTCTTTAAGACATCCCCAAGCGGAAGGTTCTCATCACCGAGAAGACCGCGGATAGCATCTATCATATTCTCGGGAGCAAGAAGCTCGCGTGCGTTCGGATCAAATGTTTTTGTGTATGTGCTCTCCTCTGCCATATGCATCATTTCATCGTAGGTTTTTGACTTATCGATATTCTTTCTGATGTTCTGGAAAAGCCACATACCCATAATGTTCTTGAGGAAGCGGAAGCGGTAGTCAATGCCGCCCTCGTTCGTGAAGTTTGCCTCCTTTGCCGCATCGGAAAGCTGCGGCTCGAGGTTTTCCGTTCCGATAAGGCTCCATGTACCCGAAGAAATATAAACACCATCATCTCCGATGGGGCATGCACAGACTGCAGAAGCGGTGTCGTGTGACGGACAGAGGACAACCTCTGCGTCAAAGCCCGCCTCAGCCGCAAATTCGGGAGAGAAACGGCCGAGAGGTGTGCCCGGGCAAACAGGGGTGGAGAAAATTTTTTCAGGGATTCCGAGCTTCTTTAAAATCTCGCTGTCCCATGTCTTTTCTTTTGCATTGAGAAGATTTGTGGTTGATGCGTTTGTGTATTCGTTCTTCATAACGCCCGTAAGTCTGTATGAAAGATATTCAGGAATCATGAGGAAGTATTCAGCCCTGTCAAGTCTGCCGTTTTTCTTATCGCGCCAAAGCTGGTAGATTGTGTTGTAGCACTGCTTCTGGATACCCGTTCTTGAATAGAGCTCGTCCTGCGAGATGACCTCGAGAAGTTCTTTCTCTGCAACCTCGTTCTCAGCTGTGCGGTATGCCATTACGGGCATGATTTCCTTTTTGTTTGCATCAAGGAGAACGTAGTCAACGCCCCAGGTATCTATCGCGATAGTCTCGGGAATTATGCCGAGCTTGCCGCATTCCTTGATGCCGTTCTTTACCTCGGAAACAAGGCTCTCGATATCCCAGATAAGGCTTTCGCCGTGCTTCTTCATACCATTTTCGAATCTGTAAATTTCACGGAGATTGAGTTTCCCGTTCTCAAGAGTTCCGACAATGTGACGGCCGCTGGATGCGCCGATGTCAACTGCAAGATAATTCATTTTTTCTTCTCCTTTTATCCAAGCTTTTTTATTTCTTCAGCGGCACGGAGAATTCCGAGTTTTCCGCTTTCGTAAGTTATTCCACCCTGGAGATATACGCGATAAGGCTCGCGCATCGGAGCATCTGCCGAGAGCTCAATCGACGAGCCCTGAACAAATGCGCCTGCCGCCATAATTACCTCGTCATCATAACCCGGCATCGCCCACGGCTCGGGTGTGACAAATGAATCGCACGGCGCGCCTGACTGGATGCCGCGGCAGAAAGCCTTGAGCTTTTCGGGAGAACCAAGCTCTACCGTCTGGATTATGTCGTATCTCGTCTCCGTAGCCTTCGGAGATACCTCAAAGCCCATTTCTTCAAAGGTCTTTGCCGCGAAAATCGAGGTCATAAGTGCCTGCGAAACAATATGCGGTGCCATAAAGAATCCCTGGAAAAGAAGGCGGTTATTTCCGAGGGAAGATCCGCACTCGCGACCTATTCCCGGAACGGTAAGCCTCTCTGCGGCACGCTCGACAAGGTCGCGACGACCTGCGACGTATCCGCCCGTCGGTGCAAGCCCTCCACCGGGATTCTTTATAAGCGAGCCTGCCATGATATCTGCCCCGACGTGGGTCGGCTCGCGAGTTTCACAGAACTCTCCGTAGCAGTTATCTATCATAACAAGTGCTTTCGGGTTTATGCCTTTGAGTTTTTCTATAATGTCTCCGATTTCGGAAACAGAGAGCGCGCGGCGGTCACCGTAGCCACGTGAACGCTGTATGTAGATGAGAACATTCTCCTCTTCGGAGACTGCGCGCATTGCGGCGTCAAGGTCAACACCGCCGTCCTTCATCGGAACTTCGCGGTATTTTACTCCATACTCGGTAAGCGTACCGTGGGAGGGATTATTTACGCCTATCGCACCGAGGAGCGTGTCGTACGGTGCGCCCGTAATCGAGAGAAGCGTATCGCCCGGATTGAGCGCGCCGAAAAGCGCACAGAAAAGAGCGTGAGTTCCGTTTACGAACTGGATGCGGCAGAGCGCATCTTCCGCGCCGAAAACGTCTGCATATATCGCGTCGAGCGTGTCGCGACCCTGGTCGTCATAGCCGTAACCCGTCGTGCCTGCAAACATGGTATCGGACACTCTGTGCTTTGAAAAAGCCTCGAGAACTCGTTTTGAGTTTTCCTCTGCGACTTTTCTTATATGTTCAAACTGTAAGGTTTCACTCATTCTTATTTAACCTCGCGAATGATTCCCATCGGGGTCTGCTGTGCACTCTGACCGAGGGGGTTATCCTTGAGGATTCTCGGGAGAAGCTCGCGGTCAAGAGTTTCGTCGGATGCGCCGAGAATCTTACCTGCAAGGTCGTTTATATCAACGATAATAACTCTGAAGCCGATTCTCTCTGCGGCCTCACGTGCTACCTTGTCGGGATCCTCGGGACCGAGAACAACGCACTTGTTGTACGGCGGAAGAGTGTACGGAGTCGGGCCGTCGATGGATTCTGCACGATAGCCAGCAACTGCATAGAACCAGCCACGGCGGCGGAAGAGTTTTCCGATTGCGCTTACAAATGCCGCGCAGAGAATGCGGAATGTGCCGCACTCGCGAAGAGCCATTTCCATAGTTTCCGGGATACCGAGACCGATGCCGTGCGGAGTTTTGAGAACGAACTTGCAAAGAAGCTTTGCAAGCGGGCGCGGATTTATCTCGTCAAGCGGAACTGCTCTCTTCTGTGAGCACGCAACGCACTTTTCGGAGATGAAAAGGATATCGCCCTCCTGCATGTGCTCCATAGCGTATTTTTCCGCAACGTCTGCGATTACGTCTTTATCCGTAACGACGTGCGTTTTTATCGGAAGACGCATATAGTCCTTGCCATCAACCGTGATTATCGTATTCTTTCCTTCATTTGCACAAAGCTCTGACATTTTTAAAACCCCTTTGTTTGCGTTTTTTAATATTATACATCAAATTTAAAAATAAAGAAACCCTTTTTTAAAGTTCTCGCACGTTTGCCCTGTCCTTTAAATATTCCGCTTCGCGCGTGTGACACGAGAAGATAATTATCTGGCGCTCACGCGACTTTTCAAGAAGAAGGTCGAGTGCCTTTTTCATTCGCTCATCGTCGAAGTTTACGAACACATCATCAAGCACAAGTGGCGGTGAGTTTTCCTCGGGGACAATCGTTTCAAACAGCGCAAGTCTGAGGGCAAAATAAAGCTCATCCACCGTTCCCTGCGAAAGGGAGAGGTATTCTCTCGGTGCGGATGCCGCACCCTTTGAAACCTGCATATCAAAGTCGCTGTTCTTAATTCTGACAAGGGAGAAATTTCCTCCGCAGAGATGCCGAAATATCTCTGAAGTCCGCTTTTCTATTTCCGGCGAGAATCGATTTTTGAGCTCAACCTCTGCCTCGTCGATTGTATCAATCGCAAGGCTCAGGGCATCGTACTCGAAATTTGCCGCATCCAGTTTTTCAAGAAGCGTCGCCCTTTCGGCATCTGCCGCGACAGACGAAAATGATGATGCAGATGCTCTCTGCGTTGCGATCGCAATTTCAAAACGCTTTATCTCCTCTCGAAGCGCGAGAATCTCTGCCTCGATTTCTTCTGCAGCTTTCTCGGGTATTTCGCTTTCGTCATATTCTATTACGGGTTCTGCTATGTCGGTAGCGGCGGCAAGCGCCTCAACCTTTGCACGCGCCGCGGCTTCGGCGGTGTATGCTTCCTCGCGAAGCGACGAAAGCTCGCGCAGACGTCTTTCTGCCTCGTCGAAATCATTGCAGTTTGCAAAGCGTGCAGAAATGTTTTTCATATCAGACGCGCAGATTTCAACTATCGTGGTTTTCTTTCTGTCTTCCGCTTCTTCTGCGGAGAGTTTTGCCGCAAGCTCGCGATTTCTCGCGCAGGAAGCATGGTAGTCTGAAAGCAAGCGGTGGATGGCAGATGCGTCTGACGTTCCGTATTTTGAAATAATCTCGCTCTTCTTACTGTCATCCTTTTTTGGGGGAATGAGGAAAAGAACTATACCTATCACGACAAAAAGAAAGGCCGGAATAAATATCAGGTAGTTTATAACCACTCCGAGAACTGCGAGGACTGCCGCCACAGCAAGAAGGATAATACTCGGCACGGGAGATTTTTTCTTTTTCTCGGAAAGCTCGAGTGCTTGAATATCGCGCTCAACAGCACGCGTTGCTTCCTCTTCCGCCATGTTTGCAAACGGAGATGCGGAAATCTCGTTTCCCGATTTTGAGAGCTCTTCGCGGAGAAGATTTAAAATCCTCTCGCCCTGCTCCTTTTCAAACATCGCCCTTTTCCACTCGGCCTTTTTCTCCAAAAACATATCAAGTTCGCGACGAGTGGGGTATTCCGCAACCTCGGCAAGGCGCTTTGAAGCAGATGCAAACTCTTCGTTTGCAGAACTTATGTAGCTTCGCTTTTTCTTCTCTTCCTCAGCTTTTGCAATAGAGAGTGCACGCGAAAGCTTTTTCTCCTGAACTTTCTGCGCATCCAAGCTCTCTGAGAGATTTAAGATTTCTGCCTCACGGGCTTCGTTATCGGAAATCTCTTTTGAAAGTGCTGAAATCGCCTCTTCAAGCTTCGGAATCTCACCGTTCTTTCCCGTCGAGCGGAGCGTGCGCTGGCGTTTTTTAAGGCGGTTTATGACCTCGCCTGCGGAAACTGATTCGTCGCCGCTTGACGCGATGGAGAGAATTCGCCTCTCCGTCTCCGCATCACCCGTAACGCCTATTGCCGCTTGGCGGATGAATGCTGTTTTTTCATACACACTTTTTGAAACTCCGACAAGCTCTTCTCCGACGGGGGCTTCTTTTCCGTTATCGTCGTAGGTTGAAGAGACCTTTGTGAAAACGCCCGATTTTGCAGAGGTGCGTTCAATCGTCATATCGCCGCCGCGTTCTGAAAGCTCCATTTTACCGTACATAGGCTCGCCGTTCCACGGGAGAAACTTTTCCTTGTCCGGCAAAAATCCATCTTTCCTTTGCTCACGGGTCGAAATTCCGTACAGCATAGCTCGGATAAAAGAACTCCAGGTAGATTTTCCCGATTCGTTTTTTCCGTATATGACATTTAAGCCCCGGTCGAGCGAGAGTGTCTCGTTCGATAGCTTACCGAATGTTGCATAGAGTTTTTTTATCCACATACAAAAAACACCTGCTTACTTTTTTCCTCCTGACGATGTTGCCATCTGTGTGAGGTATTCGTTGATAAAGCCGTCAATGTCGCCGTCCATAACCGCGCCAATATTGCCGTTTTCATATCCTGTTCTGTGGTCCTTTGCAAGGGTGTATGGCATGAATACGTATGAGCGGATCTGACTTCCCCACTCGATAAGCTTCTGCTCTCCCTTGATGTCTTCAATTTTCTCGAGGTTTTCGCGTTCTTTAATCTCAACAAGCTTTGACTTGAGCATGCGGAGCGCAACCTCACGGTTCTGATGCTGGCTTCGCTCATTCTGACATGCGACAACGATACCCGTTGGGATATGAGTAATTCGGATTGCAGACTCCGTCTTATTGACGTGCTGACCGCCTGCACCGGATGCGCGGTAGGTATCCACCTTCAAATCTTCTGTGCGGATCTCGACCTCAACGTCTTCCGTAATCTCGGGCATAACTTCAACCGCCGCAAAGGACGTATGACGTCTTCCCGATGAGTCAAACGGAGAAATTCGAACAAGGCGATGAACGCCCATTTCGCTTTTCAGATAACCGTAGGCATTCTCACCCTCGATAAGGATGCTTGCGCTCTTAAGACCTGCTTCGTCGCCGTCAAGGAAGTCGAGAATTTTATACGAAAAGCCGTGTCTCTCTGCCCAGTGGGTGTACATGCGGTAAAGCATTTCTGCCCAATCCTGCGCCTCGGTTCCGCCGGCACCTGCCTGGAAGCTCATAATTGCATTATTCTTATCATACTCGCCCGAAAGAAGCGTTTCGATTCTCGCATCAGCAAGTGCCTTTTCAAGCGCATTCAGAAGAAGCCCTACCTCGCCTGCCGCGTCCTCATCGTCCGCTTCAACCGCAAGCTCAAAAAGAGCCTTTATATCTTCATAGTCGCTCTCGAATTTTGCAAAGCGTTCAAGCTTTTCCTTTATGCGCGAGATTTTTTTAAGGACAACTTGAGAGTTTTCAAGGTCCCCCCAGAAATCTTCCGCCTCGCTCTGCCGCTCAAGCGATGCAAGCTCCTCTTTCGCGCCATCTATATCCATAGCCGAGGAAAGCTCCTTTATCGGTGCGGCAAGCGCATTTATCCGAAGCTTATGTTCATCAAGTTCAAGCATTTTTCTACTCTCCTAAATACAAAATTTATGCAACAAAGCTCTTTGCAAGAGCCGCCGCCTCGGAGGCGTCCTTGGCATAGCCATCCGCTCCGATTGAGCGCGCGAAGTCTTCCGTAACGGGTGCTCCGCCGACAATGACCTTTACGCTCTCGCGAAGACCTGCCGCTGCGAGCGCCTCTATTACGGTCTCCTGATTTTTCATGGTTGTTGTTAAAAGTGCCGAAAGAGCGACGATGTCAGGGGACTTTTCGCGCACTGCGGAAACGACCTTATCCGCGCTTACCGAAACGCCGAGGTCAACAACCTCAAATCCCGCACCCTCAAGCATCATTTTGACGAGGTTTTTGCCGATATCGTGGCGGTCGCCGTCAACCGTGCATATAACAACCTTTCCGCAAGGCTTTGCACTCTCACCTACAAGGAGCGGACGGATTTTATCAAGTGCGATTGTCATCGTTCTCGCCGCAAGCATAACCTCGGGAACGAAAATCTTATTTGCGCGAAAAGCTTCCGAGACTTTTTCCATACCCGAAAGCAAGCCGAGATTTAAAATATCCTCGGCAGTTGCACCTTCTGAAAGTGCTGCATCAACCGCCGGCGCTATATCTCTTGCGCGTCCTTTTTCAACCAAGAGCGCGATATCTTCAAAGTTTGCCACAAAAAACACTCCCCGATTTTACATATATATTTATATATTACCATAAACGGAATGTATCGTCAATTTTAAGTTGCGCCAAAACATGCGTTTTTCAAAAGAAAAAGGTCGCCGTAAGGAGACACTTCGTAAAGAAGTTGTCTCCCTTATTTTTTTATAAGAAAAACGGACACTTTCAATTTAAAAGTGTCATAGTGGGTTACATACTTTAAAATTTCACCTATCTCAAAAATGAGAATAATAAGTAGCATACGAATAATACTTCTTAGTTCTATATCTTCTCTGCATATATGTTCCCTTTCCTATATGGTCATTGTGTTAATACCTTATACAAGCTCGGCAAAACCGAAACAGTCGGCAAGGGTTACGCCATTAACATAGAAGCCGAAAAACTCTACTTTTATTGTAGGCGAAAACCGAAATTCGGGAGAGAGGAACAAAAATAATCCACTTCTTTCTAAAGTAGACATTAATAAAATTAATTTCTAGTATTGACAAACGATAAACATTCTGCTATCCTATAGAAAAAGGAGGTAATTATATGAGAGAATTTGACTTTGAAAATTGTCCTGTCTGTAAAGGCGAATTGTATATCAATCGGCTATCTTGTAAAAATTGCAAGTCGGAATTTCCTGTTGATAAACCTATATCAAAATATGATTTGTTGCCAAATGAACAAAAGGAGTTCCTGGAAACCTTTTTGAGGAATCGTGGAAATATCAAAACTGTAGGCGAAGACTTACATATTTCATATCCCACAGTAAAGAGAAGGCTCGAGGATTTGCTTGTGAATTTGGGCCTTGAAGAACCAGAAGAAAACGATTGTGAGGTTGTGTTAGATATGAATACCTTTGGAAAGATTGATTTTGATAGTACTATTCCCTCTGATATTATAAGGAGAAAGATATATGAAAGTGGCGGCTCCGTGGTGATTTCCCTGCTTGATGGAAAACAATGCCGTATCGTAGCTTCTGCTGACGGAAAAACCTTTACTAGCGACAAGCTGAATAAATATCAAATATCTTTTGAGTATTCCGTATTTAATCACATAGTTGACTTGCTTAAGCAATCAAAGCATTATCGCGCCCCCAAAGGAAATGGCCACGGCAAGGAAGATAAGGTGGGATGTGGAAAATGCACAGAAAATACAATAGTCGGAACAGTTGCAATAAAGCATTTCAAGAAGCAATATGGTGAATCCACCTATGACCCTACATTTGTGCTTGCTGCTATGCTCGATTGGGCAGGTATTGGTATTAATCAGCGAGGTTTTGTATCTCTGCATCCGAGCTATATAGCAAAATTGTAAAAGAATGAATTATGAAAAAGACAATTATCATACTCATTAGCCTGGTTGTAGTGTGTAATATAATCGCAACCATTAGCAAACCAGATGCGGATATGGATAACGAAAGTCAATTAGAAACCGAAGCAATACAAGAAACACAGACTACACAAGAGACTACATGTACTGATCAGAGCGATACCGCTATTATAATTTCTTCTGACGAATATTTTGACATTGTGCATAACGCCATCAAAAGTCGTGTTGAACTAGCTGGTTATAACATAACCAGCATTTCAACCTTGCGAATGCCGTATTATATGGTGGATTGCAAAGCAACAAATATTGATACAACGAATTTTAAAGCTGAAACTTTAAAAATTGCAGAGGATATTTATGATGCAATACTTGAATACGAATATAAAGAGCCAGGTTTTTTTAAAGCATCACATGAAATCATTTCGTTAACTTTCTATGTGATTGAAAATGGTAAAACCACTAATGGCCTGTGTATTCAATTCGACCTTACCGATGTTGACAGGACCAAGTCTTTTTTAGAAAATCTCAAAACTCCAATAACCCCATAATCAGCAAAAAGGACTATGACATTTGTGGTGTCATAGTCCTTTTGTATTGTCATGTTTGGGGCGAAATTTGATTATTTCCAAAAGTAGTATGCTAGTAGTACGAATGGGAAAATCACTTTGCAAACCCTGGTATAAGGCGGCATAGCATGGCATCCGTTACCTGGCTAAAAGGTTGCCATGATATTGTGAGACAGGTCTCACAGTGATATTTTGCCTATTGGCAAAGTGATATTGAAAAATTGTGGTTTCAGTGTTATTATATTCGCCTATAAAACTGTCCGAAGGACAATATCACGATGCGAAGCATCATATGACTGCGAAGCAATATAATTCGCCAAAGGCGAACATAACTGAGGCGCACTTCCTTACGGAGTGCGCCTCTAAAGCGACCTTTTATTACTTTATTTTCATTTTCTTGTTCTGGATGGCATAGACTGCTCGTGCAAGCGCCTTATCAGAAAGAAGATGGCGGAAAAACACCGCGATTTTCATAATCGTTCCCGGGATAATTACCTCTTTCCCACGGAACATTTTCTTTATTGCGTATTCCGCAACGTC
>JAZQSI010000128.1:0-3056 GCA_045629985.1 Eubacteriales bacterium | reverse complement strand
AGGGCCTGAACACCTACCAGGGCCATGTGACCTACAAGGCCGTCGCCGACGACCAGGGCCTGCCCTACGTCGATCCCACCACCCTCTTCTGATTCAGTCCCGGAACCCCGTCCGAAAGGACGGGGTTTTCCTTGACTTTTTCCGAAGAGCAGGCTATAATATCCAAGTTATGGAGAGTTGTCGGAGTGGTTTAACGAGCCGGTCTTGAAAACCGGTGATTCCGCAAGGAACCGTGGGTTCGAATCCCACACTCTCCGCCAAATAAGAACCGTAATTTTGATACAAAGCGTATCAAGGTTACGGTTCTTACTTTTTTATGCGAAAACGCCGTGTTTGCGGCACTTTTGCCCCACAGCGGCCTCAAAAGAAAACCCGGCCAGGTTGTTTGCCTGGTCGGGTTTTTGCCTTTGAGGGCCTTTACGGGCCTCGAGTGGCCTTCGTAATCGTTGAAAGAGTATAAATCGTTGAATTACAAGGGCAATCGTTGTTTTAGTGGGGTATTCGTTGATTTACAGAGATAATCGTTGAATTATAGCATTCCCAACAGTTAAAAGGTGCGGCAAAATTAGAATGTGGTCTTGCTCAAGTCGCCGCCTTTTTCAGAATCTCAAAGGCTGCCTTGATTTTTGCCGCCATCAATTTCCTACGCTCAATCAGGAAGTCCTCGTAGGCCATATTTTCCCAACCGTGAGGCAGAGCGTTCTCCTCTTCCATAACACGGATCTGCTCGTCAGACAATCCGGCGCAGACAATCGGATAATACACAGACGGAGCATCATCCAGGATGTCCATGTTGTCCTTCCAGTCGATGAATGCGTAGTTTGCCATCTGGTTAATCTTAGCATCAGAGTATCCTTGGGACTTCAAGTAAGCCTTTGGGAAAAGGTGGTGCTTTTCCAGAGACTTGCGGTTACCGTCTGTTCCGGGCTCGAACAGCTTTGATACAAGCAGATTGCTCTTGGAGAAGAGGATTTTTGCGTTCATAATGTTCAGCGATGCCACATAGGCATTCCATGCATTATTGCCTCGTCCCGAAACAGCCAGGCCCTCCGAACCGACCAATGTGATGTCAAAGTAATCATTCGTCAAACGCTCGTTAACTCTGGACAGGATGAACTCTTTGTACTCATCCAGAGTTTTGAGGTTTTTGATGGTATTGAGATGATTTTCCACGGTAGACTCAAAGGAGCCAGTGTACAGCGAAATGAGCGAGGCATAGAAGAACCACAGCGAGGTAAGGTGCATATTCTCATTATACGATGCATTGAAACGGTGCTTTGCAATCAAATACAAGGCATAGGTGTAGAATATTGCATTGCCAGACAGAATCAAATCCCCGGACAAATATCCTGCGTTCATGATGGCTTTGATAAACTCATGCCAGCTGTGTACATCGAGGACATCCGGTAGTTTCTCCTTGAGAGTATTGAAACGCTGAACTCGAAGATTATCATCCACAGCACCTTTTTTATCGAAGTCGGCACCCCGGAGCAGTTTATAGCCATACTTCAAACGGGCTCTGTCAAATGCATACGCCATAACAACACGGATGACATCCTGTGCCGACACGGTGGTCAACTGGTTGTAAGAGGTTGTCTTACCCTTAGTCGGAGCGGTGGAATCCTTGCTGAACTGCTCAATCTCACGACGTCCATCATCCCAATACAAGGACAACAGGGTGAGGATGAAGTCGTTCTGTTTCAGAGAAACACCACCAGAGTTTACACGGACGAATATTTCAGAGACATCCTCTTCCTCAGCGGTGGACTTGATGTCAAACACAGGAAGCGTGTGGCTTTTCAGATTGACCACACCGTTGATGCGATCCGCAATTAAGCCCTGTTCTTCATCTGTAAGCTCGGACCCTTTGGTGGATCTATAGTCACCCAGTCTCTTGATGAAATCACCGATGAACTTAAAGGTGTTCGTGGAGGTAAACAGGTCACTAATGTTATAAATCCATTCTGGGTCGTTCTTTGTGGCTTGGTATCGACGTTCTTTTTGACAATGCCGTATTCTTGCATTTGCTTTTTCGCTTGGCGGTAATCCTCATACAATTTGCTTTTTCTGTCGTTTAAGCTGCTATACTCCTTGCGCAGCGCGGCGAGATCGGGCAGCTTCTTTATCTGCATTTCCTTTAATGCCCTTGCCGCAGCTTCAAACAGGATAATTTCGCTTTCATGCCCCCGCAGATACTTTTCCTTGTCCCGCGACTTCTTGTATTCCTCGTAAATCGGTTTTAATTGTCGGTATGTGGTCGTGTGCTTGATAAGCAGCGACAAATCAGACATACGCTGCTCTACGTCCTTAACCGCCCTTGCCGCCGCGTCATGGGCGGTCATAATATCGGCTATCTTGCTTTCAAGTTCGCTATAATACTCAATCTTGTTTTCGGTTAGGAAGTTCATGCTTTTAGCAGCCTGTTTCAGATTATGGATTTTTGCCCACCGTTCATAGCCCGCCGACTGTTGGGCTTTGATACTGTTTTCAAGATCGACGACAAGCCGGATTTTCTTATCTTCCCGCAGCGTTTTTGTTTTGGCAACATACACGCCCTTGATACGCTCCTTTATCGCTTCTTCCGTATAGGCCGCGCCGAGCGTCTTTGTGCGGGTAAACCGTTCCTGTCCGGCAGCGCGAAAGGAAATGTATTTGCCCTGTTTGATTTCATACCCCATTTCCTGCAAGCGGCGCAGCAGTTCGTCAAAATCTTTCACTTGGGGAATGAGAGTATCTATCGCCGTTTTCAGCTTTGCTTTGTAGCTTGTCCCTTGCTTTTCGGCGGTGTATTCTGCATAGCTTTTTCCCTTGTCCTGTCCCGGTACGACGACGGATAGCCCATGCTCTTTACATATCCTGTCGCTGGTGCGCCGGATATGGTAATAGCTTTGTTTGTTGGAATGGTACTTTTTGTAGTCAACGAAGCTGACCGAGTTAAAAATCAAGTGATTATGCAGATGGTCTTTATCGACGTGAGTTGTCAAAACAAACTCATACTTGCCGCCTAATACCGCCCCGGCAAGTTCCATGCCGATTTTGTGCGCTTCTTCCGGTGT
>JAZQSI010000127.1:0-3725 GCA_045629985.1 Eubacteriales bacterium | reverse complement strand
GCACACAAAGTTCAAGGGCCAGGTTTACGTTCTTAAGAAGGAAGAGGGTGGCCGTCATAAGCCGTTCTTCTCCAACTACCGTCCGCAGTTCTACTTCCGTACAACTGACGTTACAGGTGTTATCACACTTGAAGACGGCGTAGAAATGTGCATGCCGGGCGATAACGTTGTTATGAACGTTGAGCTCATCACTCCGATCGCTATCGAAGAGGGTCTCCGCTTCGCTATCCGTGAGGGTGGTAGAACAGTTGGTTCAGGCGTTGTTATCGGCGTTGAAGCATAATTAAGCTTTTAGCTTTTAAAGAGGTATCGGTTTCCGATACCTCTTTTCTTTATTTGGTAAAACTTTTTGTAAAAAAATATGTTAATTTTGAATTATTGCTATTGACCTTTCGTCACTTCTATTATAAAATATATATGTTATATTGTAAGTAACAAAAGATTCTCAAGGAGGAGTTTATATATGCCTTTCGAGTTAGACGCAGGCACAGAAGTAATAGTTCCCATTAAAGTCATCGGTACGGGTGGCGGCGGCGGTAACGCTGTTAATCAGATGATTAATTCAGGAGTCCGCGGTGTAGAGTTCATCGTTATGAACACAGACCGTCAGGCTCTCCACAAGTCATCCGCTACATACAGAATCCAGCTCGGTGAGAAACTCACAAAGGGTCTTGGCGCAGGTTCTGATCCTGAAGTCGGCAAGAAGGCTGCTGAGGAAAGTCGCGAGAGCATTAAGAAAATGCTTGAGGGCACAGATATGGTCTTTATCACTGCAGGTATGGGCGGCGGAACAGGTACAGGTGCAGCTCCCATAGTTGCAGAGATTGCACGTGAGATGGAAATTCTCACAATCGGCGTTGTTACTAAGCCGTTTGCTTTCGAGGGTAAAACTCGTATGGTTCAGGCAGAAGCCGGAATCGAGACATTGAGAGAAAAGGTTGATTCTCTCGTTGTTATCCCGAACGAGCGTCTTAAGTGCGTTTCCGAGCAGAAGATCACTTTCCTCAACGCTTTTGAGGTAGCTGATGATGTTCTCCGTCAGGCTATCCAGAGTATTTCAGAGCTTATTTCCGGCGGCGGTCTTGTTAACCTCGACTTTGCTGACGTTAAGAAGATTATGAAGGATGCAGGCTATGCTCACATGGGCGTTGGTCGTGCTTCAGGTAAGGATAAGGCAGCAGAGGCAGCTCGTATGGCTATCCAGAGCCCGCTTCTTGAGACATCAATCAACGGTGCTCACGGCGTAATCATCAACATCACAGGTTCTCTCGACATTGGTCTTGACGAAGTTGAGACAGCTGCAGAGATGGTTCGCGAAGCAGCTCACGAGGATGCAAACATCATCTTCGGTGCGGCGTTTGACCCGGACCTTGAGGATGAAATTAGAGTTACTGTTATCGCTACTGGCTTTGAGGGTAAGTCAAATCCGATGCCTGCGGCGGCAGTAAAACCGGCAGTTGAAGCTCCTGCTCCGGTTGTTGCGCCGGTTGCAACGGAAGAGCCGTCTTTCCCGAAATTCCGTTCTTCTCTCTTTGAAGAGGAAGAGCCGGTTGCAAAGTCATTCGACATTGATGTTCCGGTTGCAGCAGAAGAAGCTCCTGCAGAGAGCGGAAGCGACGACGATGAAGATCCGTATGAACTCATCGTTAAGATGTTCCAGAACAGAAATTAGTATAGAAAGCTTGGAATATATTATATTCCAAGCTTTTTTATTTGAAACTTATAGAAAATTGCTTTTTTATTATAGGAAAATGTATTGTAAAGTGAAGTTGGCTATGATAAACTGACAAAGTAAGCAAATGCTTTATGACAGGAGAAGATAAAATGGAAAAGATTTTTCTTAAAAAGGGTATAACAGATTGCAAAATTGTTATCCCGAACAAGCCCCACGTTGTCGAAAAAACAGCGGCAGAGGAGCTTTGCAGCTATATCGAAAAGGCTCTTTCGGTTTCGCTTCCGATTGTTTCCGAAAATGAAGCCGACGGTAAGTGCATCTATGTCGGCCATACCGAATATGCAAAAAAGAACGGCATTCTTGGCAAGAGCAAAGAAAACTGGATAATTGCGATGGTTGACGGAAACCTCGTTCTTACAGGTGGTGTAAACCCGAGCGACCGCGGACTTATGTATTCAGTTTATCATTTCCTCGAGGATGTTGTCGGTGTAAGATGGTGGACTCCGAAGGAAGAGGATGTTCTCGCGCTCGACTCGCTCTCAATTGCAGACGATTTCTATCGTGAGGGAACACCGTATTTCCCACACCGCAAACCGCTTATGAACTTCAATACGGGCGTTGAGGGATTTTCGTTCTTCCCGAAAACAAGAACAAACGTAATTTCTCCGTTTGATGATAATCTTCATGACGGACCTTATACTCCTGAAGTCCGCAAATTTGGTGAAATTCAGTGGTATGGACGTCCGCATCATTGTCACGTTATGGGAAAGTACTTCCCGGCTGATGAATATTACGATGAGCACCCCGACTGGTGGGCTTGGAATGAAGAAAAGCAGGAACACATCAAAAAGGGCCATTATTGCTTCTCAAATGAAGAGTTTTTCAATGCTCTTTTGAATAAACTTCTTGGATTTATAAAAGAGGATGTAGAGCTTTCCGAGAAAACCGGAGTCGAGCTTCCGTATTATTATTCGCTTTCTCTTGATGACCTTGACGCAAGCTACTTTTTCTGTCAGTGTCCGAAGTGTAAGAAGATACTTGAGGAGTCAGGCCACAGCGGATATGTTCTCCGCTTTATAAACCGAATTGCCCGTGAGGTAAAAAAAGTATATCCGTGGGCAAAGTTTGAAACTCTTGCATATGTTATCTTCGCAATTCCGCCGAAGGATGATACAGTGCCTGAAGATAATGTCGTTATCCGCCTTGCTTGCGACCGCTCGGATATGACTCACGGCTTTACTCCCCCTGCAAACCGTCCGTATCTCGATAAGCTCAAGACATGGTCAGAGCTCTGCTCAAAGAAAGGAGCAGAACTTCAGATCTGGCAGTATATGTTCAATCTTCAGATGAACTATCCGATGCCTCTTGTTTATGGTCTTCCGAGCTTTGTCAAAGCATATAAGGAATACGGCGTAAAGGGATTCTTTATTGAGATAGAAAAAGAGCCGTCCGATTTCCACGAGCTCAATGTATACGTACTTACACACCTTCTTGAAGACCCCGATTGCGACGTCGAGTGGCTTATCACTGACTTCACAAACCGCTACTACGGAAAAGCCGGACCGTATGTCAAGAAGTATCTTGAGGTTCTCCGCGATGCAATGAACCGCAACGTCGTTCACGCATATTGTTGCTGTGAGGATAGCCCGTTTAACTATATTGACGCTCGTGCCGCAATCGATGGAACAGATGCTCTTGACCGTGCGACAGAAGCGCTCGGGGAAGAAGCTCCGTACCGCGCGCGCCTTAATTGGGTACGTAAGACGTTTGACGGCGTAATGCTCAATCGCTATTTTGACTTTAAGCGTCAGGCAGAGAAGATGGGCGAGAAGTTTGAGTATGACCGCGCAGTTCTTAAGGCAAGAGTAGCTGCGGCGATAAAAGAGCGCGATACGGATGCGTGCAAAGAGGCGGGAGCAACAGGCGCAAGAAATACTTTGTCTCAGGATGAGATTGATTACTACACAAAGCTTCCCGATGAAGAAGTACTTCTCGATATTCCTGAATACTTCAAGGATATTGCTCCAGAGAATATCTATCAGTTCCCGAT
>JAZQSI010000126.1:0-3429 GCA_045629985.1 Eubacteriales bacterium | reverse complement strand
AGAAGCGCGATTGCGCTTGAAACGTTGCGAGAGTCGATAACATAAACGCCGGGAAGTTCTTCTGCCGCAAGCAGACACGACTGGTAACTGCTTGTTATAGCCGAGGACAAGGTGAAGTGGATAACCTCATATCCCTCATCGGTAAACTGTTTGAAATAGTCGATATACTCCGACGGGTTTATGGCAGACGTCTGCGGTAGCGAGCCATCCTTATGGAATGCCGCGTACAAATCATCGGGGAAAATATCTACGCTGTCGAGATACTTCTGCCCATTGAGCGTAATCGAATACGAAATAAGGTTTACGGAATATTTTTCCTGAAGTTCGGGGCCTATGTCACAGGTGCGGTCAGCACTCAAAATAATCTTTGACATATCTTTCTCCTCTCTTTGCGGAACAAATTTTATTCTTCTTCCCAGTTGTGGTAAACGTTCTGAACGTCGTCGTTATCGTCGAGCATATCAAGAAGCTTCTGCATATTCTTTATGTCATCTTCGCCCGTAAGCTTCATATAGTTCTGCGGAACGAGCTCTGCCTCTGCAGAAACCACCGTATAGCCTGCGCCTGAGAGAGCTTCGCTTACCTCTGCAACAGCTGTCGGCTCGCAGTAAACCTCAACAACCTCTTCGGAGACTTCGACATCATCTGCGCCTGCATCGAGACAAGCCATCATAACATCGTCCTCCTCAGCGTCACCGCGCTCAATAACTACAATACCCTTATTGTCAAACTGCCAGCTGACACAGCCCGTTGCACCGAGGTTGCCGCCGTATTTGTCGAAATAGTGGCGCATCTCTGATGCGGTGCGGTTGCGGTTGTCCGTCATAGTCTCAACAATAACTGCAACGCCGCAGGGGCCATATCCTTCATATACTATTGTTTCATAGTTTGCACCATCAGCACCCGAAGCACGCTCGATGATACGCTTGATGTTATCGTTCGGGACGTTGTTCGCCTTAGCCTTTGCAAGACAAGCCGCAAGCTTTGAGTTGCTCATCGGATCAGGTCCGCCCTCTTTAACTGCAACAGCCATCTCACGACCTATTTTTGTAAAAATCTTGGCCTTCTGAGCGTCTGTTTTTTCCTTTTTGTGCAAAATATTCTTCCATTTGGAATGTCCTGACATTAAATTTCCTCATTTCTTAAAAGCAAGCGAGTTGCAAAATAATATTATGATACATCATTATACATCATTTTTTTATTTTTTTCAAGTCAAAAGATTTTAAACCATCGTGCATAACCTTTTCTAAAACGGGCAGAATATGAGTACATCATTTTTTTAATGGTGATACGTTTTATGAGGTGAATTGAAATGTCAAAGGAAAACAACCAGAACAACCAGCAGAATCAGCAGAACAAGAAAAACGAACAGAACCAGCAGAACAAAAACAATCAGAACAATCAGCAGAACAAGAAGGACAACAAAGAGAATTACTAACTTATTCATTGAAAAAAGCTTCGGGAAAATTTTTCCCGAAGCTTTTTTCTTGACACAGAAAGAGCATAGTGGTAAACTGTAATTATCATTATAAATGATAATCTATATCCGGAGGTGATACCGTGGATCGCGCAATACTGCATTGTGACTTAAACTCTTTTTTCGCATCGGTCGAAGAAGTACGAAACCCTGAGCTTCGAGCTTTTCCCGTTGCCGTTTGCGGAAACCCGAACCATCGCCACGGCATCATCCTCGCAAAAAACGAAAAGGCAAAAGCTTTCGGAGTAAAGACAGCGGAAACGCTCTGGCAGGCAAGACGAAAATGTCCCGAGCTTGTCCTCGTTCCACCGCATTATGAAGAGTATTCCCGATATTCAAAAATTGTAAACGAAATTTATCTGCGCTACACCGACCTTGTAGAGCCGTTTGGCATTGACGAATCATGGCTTGACGTTACGGGGTCGCTTCATCTTTTCGGCTCACCGCGCGAGATTGCAGATGATATAAGAAAAACCATCCTCAAAGAAACGGGCCTCACAGTCTCTGTCGGCGTTTCTTTTACAAAGTCATTTGCGAAACTCGGAAGCGACTACAAAAAACCGAACGCGACAACCGAAATAACGCGTGAAAACTTCCGCAATATTGTCTGGCCGCTTCCCGTCTCAGACCTTCTCTTTGTCGGAAGAAGCTCCCGGGAAACCTTTAACCGCCTCGGAATTGAGACCATTGGCGACCTTGCGAGGAGCTCACGTGAGATGATTTCGGCTCACCTTGGCAAATCGGGTGAGCTTGTTTATGACTACGCAAACGGTATCGACTCATCTCCCGTACAATCTGCTTTTGAGGAAACGAGCCCAAAATCAATCGGACGAGGGCTTACCTATTCTCATGACCTTACGGATATTTCCGAAATCAAGACAGCTCTTCTCGCCCTTTCCGATGACGTAGCACAGCGGCTTCGCCGCCATAAGATGTGCGCCCTCGCAGTTTCTCTTACCGTGCGCGACCCTGCCTTTAAAACAAGTTCACGTCAGAAAACACTTTCCTCCCCCACGCACCTTTCAAGCGAGATTTCAAAAGCATGCTTTGAGCTTTACGAAAAGTATTACCTCAAGGCACACGCACCTGTCCGCATGCTCACCGTCACAGCACTTTCACTTATCGACGAAGAACTCGCCTCCTCTTCCCAGATTTCCCTTTTCGCTGATAATGAAAACACTTTAAAACGAGAGAGCGTTGAACTCACACTTGATGAGATACGCAAAAAATTCGGACGCGATGCAACCACTCCCGCATCTCTCCTGAACGGCGAGTTTGGGATGCTGAAAAAGGACGAAAAATAACGGAGAAAATCTTGACAACAGCTACCTTTTTGGTGTAAAATATTCTTTAAATAAAATGATAAAAGGAGCGTTGCAGATTATGGATATAAGCAAGAAAGTTTGCGGAGAAGGTCTCACCTTTGATGACGTGCTTCTCGTTCCTGCAAGAAGCGAAATTCTCCCTGCCGATATTGACGTCACAACACGTCTCACAAAAAAGATTTCTCTTAACATTCCCGTTATGAGTGCCGCTATGGACACCGTTACGGAATCACGCATGGCTATTGCCGTTGCGCGTGAGGGTGGTATCGGCGTTATCCACAAGAATATGACAATTGAAGAACAGGCAAACGAAGTTGATATGGTTAAGCGCTCCGAAAACGGCGTTATCACAAACCCCTTCTTCCTTCACCCCGATAACTATGTATACGAAGCTGATAATCTTATGGCTAAGTATAAGATTTCAGGTGTTCCAATTTGTGAAAACGACAAGCTTGTTGGTATTATCACAAACCGTGACCTTCGCTTTATGACAGAGATGGACTACAGCCAGCAGATTAAAAATGTTATGACAACAGAGGATCTTGTTACAGCACCTGTTGGCACAAGCATGGAGCAGGCTCAGGAAATTCTTAGTAGGCGCAAGATCGAGAAGCTGCCAATCGTTGA
>JAZQSI010000125.1:0-1861 GCA_045629985.1 Eubacteriales bacterium | reverse complement strand
ACACCGTAAGAACGGAAAGCGTTAAGAGCGCCTACGAAACTCGGATCTTCACAGATAACGACATCGCCCTCGTTGAGGAAGATTTTTGCCGTCATTTCAATCGCCTGCTGTCCGCCGCTCGTGATGATGAGGTCATCATTCTCGCCACCGACGCCGTACTTCTCACTTATTCTCTTCTTCGTCATATCGCGAAGCGGAGTATAACCCTCGCTGACGCCGTACTGCAAGGCATTTGCCGCACGCGACTCGAAAATAGTAGCCGCAATTCTTCCCATTGCATCAACAGGAAAACTGTCAGGCGCAGGGTTACCCGCAGCAAAAGAGATAAGTTCAGGGTCGTTCGGCATCTTCAAGATTTCACGGATTGCCGACGGTTTAAGGGATGATATTCTCTCTGAAAATTCCATGGTTTTATATGCCTCCAAAGTTCAAATATACCAAATAACATTTTACCATAACAATACCAAAATTTCAACCAAAATTACATATAAAAAGAAAACGCCGAACACGGCGTTTTCTATCTATTTTTTTACTCCAGGGAGCTTTGCATAAAGTCTTGCAAGTCTATCCCCTTTCGGGAACTTTTTTACATCCTCTTCGCTTATTGCTCGCAAAATTACAAGCGATGCTACATAAACAATTCCACCGACAGCAATTCCTGCAACGGTTGCAAGCTTCTCCGAAACAAGAAGCTGCAGAAGCTCAGATGCACCCCTCGCGCTCAATCCGCAGAGAAGAGCCGAAGCAAGCGGTTTTATGAACACCTTTTTGTAGTCAAGCTTTACCGAAGTGTTTTTCACAAGGAAAATAAGGCTTATCGACATTATAAGAATGTAGCAAAGAAGCGTTCCTATCGGTGCGCCGAGAATGTTGATTTCAGGGATACCTACCGTGATATAGTTGAACACAAGTTTAAATACCGCACAGCCTATCATAATCTTGACCGGAAGATCTGCCCTGCCTATCGCCTGAAGCATGCTGTTGATTGGAGAGCACGTTGCCGAGAAGATAACAGCAATTCCAAGAACCGCAAGAAGCGGCGCTGCAACCTCTACCTCTTCAGGTCTGCCACCGTAGAGAAGCGAAAGAACGCCGTGGGAAAGCGAGGAGATTCCTATCCCTGCAGGGAGAACGAGAAGCATCGTCATACGGAGCACATCTTCTACATTTTCCTTGAGCGCAAGACTGTTTTTTTCTGTCCAAGCGGTAGTAATCGCAGGAAGCGCACTTACGCCAAATGCAACAGTGAACGTCGGAATGAGGTTATAGAGATTGACCGCCATGCCCTTGTAACAACCGTTTAAGTAGTTCGGTATATCCTCCACCGCTTTCTCAAGTGGAAGTGCCGAACCATAAATATTCTGTATTGCTGCAAGGTCAATACCCACTGCGTGATGAAGCCTGTTCATAACCGACCAAAGGTCAATTACTCCCGTAATCTGACCTACACACGAGCCGAGCGCAATCGGAATTGCAATTCTGACGATATTCTTAAGTATTGTCTTCGTCGGGGTGACCGTCTGCGGAGCCGAAAGTTCTTCCTCCGTAATCCTATCTCCCCTCTTTTTGTGACGAATATATACAGAAAGGAAGCTGCCGAGCGCACCTAGCGCAACACCGAGTATTGCACCTGCCGCCGCAACCTGAAGCACCGCTATACGCGCATCTTCAAAGTTTGCAAACGCTCTTCCGAAAACCGTACCGCCTGCCTCAAACTCACTCATACCGAGTTTATACGCGCCCATAGAGAGACCGAGACCGAAGATAAGTTTTACAACAACATCCGCAACCTGCGAAAATGCTGTAGGATACATATTTGAAAGCCCTTCGTAATACCCCTTATAAGCTGAGGTCAGGCATA
>JAZQSI010000124.1:0-11155 GCA_045629985.1 Eubacteriales bacterium | reverse complement strand
ATCAACTTAAAATAATTGCGGTGCTTGCGATGACTGTTGACCATCTCGGCGCAATTCATCTTATAAGTATGTTGTAAAATTTTAATTCATATAAAGTGAGGGAAAAGAAATGGAAAGATTCAAGGAAAGAGATTTGCCGCTTCGCTGCGTGCTTCGCATGCAGAAGAAGGACTCGTCTGCCGATGAGTACATAAAGAGCTGCCAGCCACTCTGGGACAAGGCGGCAAAAGAAGGCAAGCTACGCAGCGGTACAGTTTTTACATATGACGACCAGATTTTCGTATATTTCGAGTGCCGCGAGGTGTTTGATATTTACGAATATCTCCCGGATATTGATAAGTACGTCTACTCCTGGCCGGGACAGGCAAAGCCGCGGCCGTTCATCCCAATGGTAAAGGTTTATCAGAGCTCACCGATGGAAGAGGTACGCGACTGGAAGCGCCCGAAGAAGGTCACTCCGCGCCTTACCATAAGCCGCATGAAGCTTGATACCTTGCAGGAATACACGTTCTGGCATTATCTCCTTCAGGAGGAGCGCCCGGGCTATAACGGACGTTACCTTGCAATATGGGATATTGAGGATTGGTGCGTTCTCTACAACGAGGACGAGGAGATAAAGGAAATCGACATGGACTATGCGGGAAAGCTCGACACCGACAACGCTCCTGTTGATGACTGGACAGCATATATGATTCCGCATTTCTACACATGGCCTGACGGTAAGCTCTATCAGAACGGTGTCATTCTTGTCCATGCGGAGGAAGAATAAAAATTATGAAAAAAGGAAATTCGTTACTTAAAATAAAAGGAGTTTTCACAGAGGGAACAGGCTTTAAGTTCTTTCTTTTGTCCGTTCTTATAACAGGAATCTCCTACGGTCTGTATAAGGGCGTTCTTGATAACTTCCTTTCTGAAATTGTACAGATAGGCGAGGCTGAAAGAGGAGTCACGGAGTTTTTTCGTGAGCTTCCGGGAATTCTTCTCGTCTTTATCCTCGCAGCGTTTTATATGCTTTCGGCAGAAAGCATCTTTAAGATCGGCGCGGTAATTATGCTCGTCGGTCTCGGTATGCACGCAATTCTTCCGCCGACAAAGGTGCTGACGGTTCTTGCAATCTGCACATACTCAATCGGTGAACATATGCAGATTGGCATGAAGAGCACGCTCTCGCTCAAGTATGCGACAGAGGGCAACGGTGGCGCTGCTCTCGGCGCACAGACCTCGGTCAATCAGATAGGAACTCTTCTTGGATATATTGTAGTTGTCGTGGCGTTTTCGCTCATAAGCTCAAGACAGCCGTTCAATGAATTTTTCATCCTTGCGGCAGGTCTTGCGCTTGTTGCGGTAATTATAAACTTCAAGCTCACCGGAAAGAGCGAAACGTCAAAGACCAAGCGCTTCTATTTTAAGAAAAAGTACACGAAGTATTATATGCTTGAAATGTTCTACGGCGCAAGAAAACAGGTATTCTTAACGTTTGGACCGTACGTTCTCATCCGTCATTACGGTGCGAGCACAGAGATGATCAGTCTTCTCTTTGCAGTTTCGGCAATTGCCTGCTTTATCTTCTCCCCGATTATAGGAAAGATTATTGACCGTGTTGGATACAAGGCTGTTATGGTCGCGGATACGCTCATTCTTGTTGTTGTCTGCTTCTTCTACGGCTTTGCTCACTGTATTTTCCCGATGAATATAGCGTTTGTTATATGTTGCGTAAACTATATTCTCGATGCGGTTATCTCACTTGCTTCGATGGCATCAAATATGTATGTAAAAGACCTTTCGGACAATGATGACGAGGTCAAGGCAACTATTTCGACGGGCGTCTCGATTAACCATGTCATAACTATCTTCATCGCTCTTTGCGGTGGCTGGATATGGGAAACTCTCGGGATTGACACTCTCTTTATCTGCTCGGCGGTACTCGGACTTCTCAACAGTGCATACGCCGCATCAATAAAGACAAAAAAGAAGCTCCAGACGGTGAGTGAGGAATAATATATGAAGCTGTTTTTTGCTCCGCTCGAGGGGATAACGACATATACGTTCCGCAATGTTCACTTTGAAATGTTCGGTGGAGCAGATTCATACTTTGCACCGTTTATAAACCCGAGCGATAATGAAAAGGTAAGCAAAAAAGGCTTTCGCGACATTTTGACCGAGCACAACGGAGATACTCCCGTTACCGTGCAGGTGCTTACCTCTAATGCGGAGTCGTTTCTGAAGTTTGAGGAAAAGTTAGCTCCGTTTCCGTACGACGAGATAAACATAAATATTGGTTGCCCTGCGTCAACGGTCGTACGAAAGGGAAGAGGCTCGGGATTTCTGAAAAATCCCGATGCTATGGATGAGTTTTTCTCCGAGATTTTTTCGAAAACCGCGATGAAAATATCGGTAAAGACAAGAATCGGATATTCATCAAGTGAGGAGTTCCCAGGCCTTATGGCGATATATAACAAATACCCGATAGAGTGCCTCACAATTCACCCAAGAACACGTGAGCAACTCTATAACGGGGAATGTGACATGGACGCGTTTTCGCTTGCATATAATGAAACGAGAAATGCCCTTTGTTATAACGGGGACATCCGCACGGCAGAGGACTTTTATTCTGTTGCGGAGAAGTTTCCGAAAATTTCTTCCGTGATGCTTGGTCGCGGTGCTGTTGCAAATCCTGCGATCTTCCGCGAAATCCGAGGCGGAGAAAAACTCAGGACAGAAGAGCTCATAGCCTTTTCAAAGCTTCTCGCAGAAAGGTACATAAAAGTTCTCGGCTCTGAAGTGTTCACTCTCCATAAGCTCAAAGAGGTATGGATATACGCAATAAGAAACTTCCCCGAAGAGAGAAAACTTGCAAAAGAAATCAAAAAAGCAACAACGCTTTCTGACTTTATGTCGGCAATAAACAAACTTCCCAATTTGTAGGAGAAAATATGAAAACGATAGTAATTTACAAATCAAAATACGGCTCTACCAAGAAGTATGCAGAGTGGATAGCCGAAGAGCTTGGTTGTGAAGCTCGTGAGGCGAAGACGGTAAAAGCGGATGAATTGACCGCGTATGATACGATAATCTACGGCGGCGGTCTTTATGCCGAAGTCATAGCGGGAGTAACGCTTATTACGAAGAACTACGATAAGCTCAAGGACAAAAAGCTTATAGTTTTTACAACGGGAATAACTCCGCTTGACTGCCGTGAGTATTACGACAAACTCGTGTTTGATAAGAACTTCAAGGGCGAGATAAGAGAAAAAGTAAAGGTTTACAACTACCTTGGAAAGATGATTCTTGAAGAGCTTACACTTCCGCATAGAACTGCGATAAAAGCACTCAAGAAGCTTATGTCGGGAAAAGAGAACCCGACGGAGATGGAAAAGCTCCTCGTCGAGCTCTGCGATGCCGACGGCGATTTCTCGGACAGAAACGCGTTAGGCGAGCTTATAGGATACGCAAAAGAAGGAATGTAAAAGATGCTTGATGCCATACTTTTTGATCTTGACGGAACACTGCTCCCGATGGATAACGACGAATTTATAAAAGGATATCTTAAGCTCATTGCAAAAACGGCGATGCAGTGGGGATATACCTCGCCCGAGGAGACTGTTGCAGCTCTCTGGGAGGGTGTTGCTGCAATGGTTAAGAATAACGGAGAAATGTCAAACTACGATGCTTTTTGGAAGCGTTTTGAGGAATTCCTCGGTCGAGATTGCTCGGAGGATATACCGAAGTTTGACAAGTTTTATGAAAATGATTTTATGAAGCTTAAAGCGCTCTCATCTCCGACTTCACTTGCAAAGGTGGCGGTAGAAGAAGCAAGAAGACACGCAAAATACGTTATCCTTGCTTCAAATCCCGTTTTTCCTTTGGTCGCAACCGAGATGAGAATGGGTTGGACGGGCCTTTCACCGTCTGACTTTGACTGGGTAACGAACTATTCAAATTCGACTTCCTGCAAGCCAAACCCCGAATATTACAGGGGGATTTTAGAACGATTTGCCATTGACCCGTCAAAGTGCGTTATGATAGGAAACGATGTCAGGGAAGACTATCTCGCTTCAAAAGAAGCAGGTGTAGGCTCTGCGTTTATCGTAAATGACTACATAATAAACAGAAAAGGCGACGAGGTAGATTGCAAAAACGGCACATACGAGGATATGATTGAGTTTATAAAGAGCTTATAATAATTTGAAAATAAAAAGTATTGGAGGTGTTTCTGTGAAAATCCGCAAAGTTTTATCGTGCGCTATTCTCGTTTTGCTCTGTCTTACTGTCGGCATAAATGCCGTCACGGCAGAAAGTGAAGCTGGTGAAATCGTAGAAATTCTTTTGTCTGAAACTGAAGAAGTGCGCGATTTTGAAGAAGCTTGCGGAGAAATTTTCGAAAAAGACGAGGAATCGGAAACAGAAACACCGTGTCTGTTGAAAATGTCAAACGGAAGACAGAAGTTTGCCAAAGGGGAGAAATTCGTCCTCTTTGGTATTTTGAATGCTGTTTTTTGTGACAGATTCAGCGAAAATGAGATAAATCATCCCTTGTCTGTATCTGTTTGTGCGCGGGAAAGCCGAAGAGAATAGAATTCTGCTTTTTTTCGTACAATAGAATACAGAAAGGAAAATACAAATGACGATTTTTGATGTATTGGAACTTATTGGAGGACTCTGTCTGTTCCTTTTCGGAATGGATATTATGGGTCAGGCACTTGAGAGAAGTGCGGGAAACAACCTTCGTTCGGTGCTCGGCCGCCTTACGAAAAACAGAATCATGGGTCTCTTTACGGGGCTTTGCGTAACTGCAGTTATTCAGAGCTCTTCCGCAACAACGGTTATGGTTGTTGGTTTCGTAAACTCGTCTCTTATGACGCTCCGTCAGGCAATTGGCGTTATTATGGGAGCAAATATCGGAACAACTGTTACGGCGTGGGTACTCTCGCTCGGCGGTATTAAGGGTGACAGTCTGGTTCTTCAGCTTCTCAAGCCTACATCGTTTACTCCAGTTCTTGCGCTTATCGGAATTGTGCTTTATATGTTCTCGAAGAACAGAAAATATAAGGATGCCGGTGTCGTTCTTCTCGGTTTTGCAACGCTTATGTTCGGTATGGATGCTATGTCGGGAGCAGTTGAGGGACTTCGCGATGTTCCTGCGTTTGCGAAGCTTTTTATTATGTTCAAAAACCCGTTTCTCGGCGTTCTGGCAGGTGCTATTCTCACGGCTATCATCCAGTCAAGCTCGGCGTCTGTTGGTATTCTCCAGGCTCTTACTGTTACGGGACAGGTCAGCTACGGCGCGGTAATTCCGATAATTATGGGGCAGAATATCGGCACCTGCATAACGGCGATTCTCTCATCGTTCGGCACTAACCGAAATGCAAAACGTGCAGCACTTGTGCATCTTTCGTTCAACGTTATCGGAACATGTATCTGCCTTGTTGTGTACTACCTTGCGCAGAAGTTCTTTACGATTGCGCTTTTTGACGAAGCGGCAAACCCTGCAGGCATCGCGGTTGCGCATTCCGTGTTCAACATCGCCTGCACGGTGATTCTCTTCCCGGCGGCAGGCGTTCTGGAGAGAATTGCAATCAAACTTATTTCCGATGCAAAGAATACGGAAAGGAAGGTCGAAATCGACGAGCGCCTTCTCACAACGCCGCCTGTTGCGCTTGAGCAGTGCCACAGCCTTGCAATAGAGATGTTTGACTGCGCCGCAAAGGCACTTCGCGGGGGAATAGCTTCATTCACAAGCTATTCGACAGAGCTTGCGCGGGAAATAAGCGAGGGAGAAGAGAAAACCGACCATTATGAAGACGTTATCGGAACATTCCTTGTGAAATTAAGTTCTCGTGAGCTTTCTGAAAGAGACAGCGCAGAAGCGGCAAAGCTTCTCAAATTGATAGGCGACTTTGAGAGAATTTCCGACCACGGAGTAAACCTTCTCAAGTCGGCAGAAGAACTTCGCGATAAGAAAATTGTGCTTACCGAAGCGGCTGTTTCGGAGCTTGAAGTCATCTTCAAGGCAACGGATGAGATTCTGGACACGACACGAAGTGCATTTGTAGATAACAATATTACAGCGGCGCACAGCGTTGAGCCGATTGAGCAAGTTATAGATAACCTGAAAGAAACTCTTCGCGCAAGACATATTTTGCGACTTCAGCAAGGTGAGTGTTCGATTGAGGCAGGTTTTGTCTGGTCTGATATTCTCACGAATATCGGGCGATGCTCTGACCACTGCTCGAATATTGCAGGTTGCGTTACGGATATGGCGAAGTCTTCGTTCAATCTACACGAGTCAATCCGCGCATTTCGTGAGAATGATGATATGTTCAAAGAAAAATTTAATAAATACAGCGAAAAATATCAGCTCAACTAAAAAATATCGGGAATGGGTTACCATTCCCGACATTTTTGTATATTCTTTCAAAATAAATGCAAAATAAAGGTAAATTGTTTTAAAAGGAGATACTACTGAAATGAAAGGATATGCAATGCTTGGAATCGGTGAAACCGGTTGGATAGAGAAGGAGAGACCGCACTGCGGAGAGCTTGATGCCATCTGTCGTCCGATTGCACTTGCTCCGTGTACATCGGATATACACACAGTATGGGAAGGTGCTCTCGGTGAGCGTGAGAATATGATTCTCGGACACGAAGCGGTCGGTGAGGTTGTAGAGGTCGGAAGTCTCGTGCGAGATTTCAAACCGGGTGATCGCGTACTCATTACCGCAATCACGCCTGACTGGGGGAAGCGTGAGGCGCAGGACGGATTTGCAATGCACTCCGGCGGAATGCTTTCGGGTTGGAAGTTCTCAAACTTCAAGGACGGCGTGTTTTCAGAGTTTTTCCACATAAACGAGGCAGATGCAAACCTCGCACATCTCCCTGACGGAATGGATCTCAAAGCTGCGTGTATGATAAGCGATATGGTGCCTACCGGTGTTCACGGAGCTGAACTTTGCGACATATCCTACGGCGACAATGTCGCGGTTATAGGAATCGGGCCGGTAGGTCTTATGTCGGTTGAGGCATCTGCAATCCGCGGTGCGGCGAAGATTTTCGCGGTCGGCTCAAGACCGAATTGTGTCGAGCTTGCCAAAGAATACGGTGCGACGGAGATTATAAACTACCGAGAGGGGAATATAGCAGACCAGATTCTTAATCTCACGGATGGTGCGGGTGTTGATAAGGTAATAATAGCAGGTGGCGACAACGATACGTTTGTCGATGCAGTAAGGATGCTCCGTCCCGGCGGAATTATCGGAAATGTAAATTACCTCGGCGAGGGGGATTCTGTGAAGATTCCAAGAATCGAGTGGGGATGCGGAATGGGACATAAGACCATACGCGGAGGTTTGATGCCGGGAGGCCGCGCGCGTGCCGAGCGCCTTGCACGTCTTATCACGACGGGCAGACTTCATCCCGAAAAACTTGTTACGCATGTCTTCCACGGCTTTGAGAATGTTGAAAAAGCACTTATGCTTATGAAAGATAAGCCACGAGACCTTATAAAGCCGATTGTTCTCATTGATTAGAAAAAACTGCTCTTGACGGTTTATTGTCGAGAGCAGTTTTCTACTTTAAGTAGGTTGATAAAATGCATTGGTGGAGATATAATCTTCTTATGGAGGTGTTCCGTAATGAATCAGTATATCACCGGTGCGGTCATAAAAGACCTGCGCGAAAGAAAGAATTTAACGCAAAGTGCCCTTGCTGAAAAACTTGGAGTTTCCGACAAAACAGTTTCTAAATGGGAAACGGGAAGGGGATACCCGGATATTTCGCTTCTTGAGCCGATTGCGTCGGTTTTCGGAGTGTCCGTTGCAGAGCTTCTTTCGGGGAACACTATAAGCAATGTAAATATATCGGCAAATATGCTTCGCTCAAAGTTTTATGTTTGCCCCGTTTGTGGAAATATTGTCCACTCTATGGGCGAAGCTGTCATCTATTGCCACGGTGTTGCTCTGTCTCCTCAATCGGCAGAAGAGAGCGACGAGGAACACAAAATATTCATTGGCAAAGTCGAGGATGACTACTTCGTGCGCATTGAGCACGATATGACGAAATCTCACTACATCTCTTTTATCGCGGCATTGTATTCAGACAGAATACAGATGGTGAAACTGTATCCTGAGGGAGAAGCAGAGGCGAGGTTTGAAATCCGTGGCGCGAAAAAGATTTTGTACTATTGTAACAGGGACGGGCTTTTTGCGGTCAATGTCGTAAGGGGAATTGACGACAGAGAACTCTCGTATGATGATTCCGGAGAGCGGCGCGAGCTTGAAAAAACGGCGGAGCGGCTGTTTGGGTAAAACAACAAAAATATATTTGACTTTTGGCTCAAAATGAAGTAAAATAAGCTTTAGGCTATGAAAATGTGTAAGTAGCAGTTATTGGTTCATAAAAGAGAACGGAAATCAGAGGCTGTGAGTTTCCGGTATGAAGATAACTTGTGAATTTCAGCATCGGAGTCTTCTGCGAAAGCCGTGCGAGGTATAAGCAGGGTGTCGGCGTCCACGAAATGACGTCAGTAATAAGTGCAGAAAGAGATTTCTGAATTTGGGTGGTACCGCGGGCAATTTCAGCTCGTCCCGATTTATCGGGGCGAGCTTTTTATTTTATACATGAAAGGAAGAGAAAAATGTCGGATAAAACAAATGCACTCAAGGCGGACTTTTTGGCAGAGCTTGCATCTTGCGAAACAATGGACGCGCTTGAGGAAATAAGAGTAAAGTATCTCGGCAAGAAAGGTCTTGTTACAGAGCTTCTCAAGGACATGAAGAACCTTTCCAACGAGGAGAAAAAGACATTTGGTCAGGCAGTAAACATTTTGAAGGAGGAAGTTACGGAGAAGGTCTCCGAGAAGCGCGAGGCGATAAAGCTTGCGGAAATCGAAAGAGAAGCAAGCCTTATGCCGGAGTTTGACGTTTCAGCTCCGTTTGACCTCTCGCGTGGCTCATATCATCCGATAACGCTTGTTCAGCGCCAGTGCGAAGAGATTTTCCGTTCAATGGGCTTTGCTGTTGAAGATTACAGCGAGATAGTTACGGACTATGAGTGCTTCGAGGCGCTCAACATCCCGAAAGACCACCCTGCACGCGATATGCAGGATACTTACTACCTTGAAAACGGTCAGCTTCTCAAGTCGCATACATCCGCGGCTCAGAACGCGATTTACAAGAAGTATAAAGATGCGCTTATCAACGAGGGAAAGCCGATTAAGGCAATCTTCCCGGGACGTTGCTTTAGAAACGAAGCAACAGATGCCTGCCACGAGAATACATTCTTCCAGATGGAAGGCGTTATGGTTGATAAGAATATCTCAATCTCAAACCTTATCTTCTTTATGAAGACGATGCTTTCGGAAGTTTTCCAGAAAGATATCAAGGTTCGTCTTCGTCCGGGATTCTTCCCGTTCGTTGAGCCGGGCTTTGAGCTTGACATTTCCTGCCTCATCTGCGGCGGCGAGGGTTGCGCTTCATGTAAGCACAGTGGCTGGCTTGAGCTTTGCCCCTGCGGTATGATCCACCCCGAAGTTCTTAAAGCGGGCGGAATCGACCCGGAGGAATACACGGGATTTGCTTTCGGCCTCGGTCTCACACGACTTGCAATGATGAAGTACGGCGTAAAAGATATCCGCGACCTTAACTCGGGAAGCCTTAAGGTTCTCTCGCAGTTTACGGACGATAAATAAGAAAGGAGAGGAAAAGATATGTTTTTGTCAATGAACTGGATTTCTGACTTTGTTGATTTGTCAGGACTTGATAAGCTTTCGCTTATCAATAAATTCTCCCTCTCCACAGCAGAGGTTGAAAACGAAATTTTCTTCAAGGGAAGTGACATCTCGGGAATCGTTGTTGCGGAGATTATGTCCGTTGAGAACCACCCCGAGTCAAAGAAACTCCACCTCCTCAAGGTAGATGCAGGTGAGAGCGAGCTTATTGATGTTGTATGCGGCGCTCCGAATGTACGCGTCGGTATGAAAACAGCCTTTGCAAAGCTTGGAGCAAAAATAGGCGAGATTGAGATTGCGCCGCGTAAGCTTGCAGGATATACTTCCTGTGGTATGTGCTGCTCTGAGCGTGAGCTTGGTCTTTCCGATAATAATGACGGAATTATGGACCTTGATGTAAGTCTCAAGAACGGTACGGATTTGAAGGACGTTTTTGAGATTGACGACATCGTCTTCGAGGTTGACAACAAGTCCCTCACAAACCGTCCTGACCTCTGGGGTCACTACGGTATCGCACGCGAATTTGCAGCGATTGCAGGTCGCGAGCTCCGTCCTCTTGAGACGGTTGACCTTAAAAAGTACGAGAACCTTCCGAAGCTTGACGTGAAGATTTGCGATCCGCTCTGCTACCGCTATTCGGCTCTTCGCTTTGAGAATATTTCAAAGCACGTAAGCCCGATGAATATGCGAATTCGCCTTTTCTACTGCGGAATGCGTGCAATCAACCTGCTTGCTGACCTTACAAACTACCTTATGCTTGAAATGGGACAGCCGATGCACGCTTTCGACTCAAGAAAGGTTGATGCAATCCGCATAAAGAAGTTTGAGAGTCCCTTTAAGTTCACAACGCTTGATGAGGTAGAGCGTGATATCGACGAGAACACACTTATGATCTGCAACGGTGACGCTCCTGTTGCAATCGCAGGTATTATGGGCGGTCTGGATTCCGAGATTGTTGAAGACACAACATCTCTCACCCTCGAGTCTGCTACATTTGACGCGGCATCAATCCGCAAGTCAACCGTTCGTCTCGGCCACAGAACAGACGCATCCCAGCGTTATGAAAAGAGCCTAGACCCTGAAATGACAACGGTTGCAATCGCTCGCTTCGTAAAGCTTCTTCTCGATATCGACGGCGGTGCAACAATCACAAGTGCGCTTGCTGACGAATATGCGTTCAAGTATGACGATGTGAGCCTTACCTTTGACAAGGCGTTCGTTGACCGTTACACAGGCATCGAGATTGAGAATGAGAGAATCGTAAAGACGCTCAAGTCTCTCGGCTTCGGTGTTGAGGTGAACGGAGATTCCTTCACGGCTTCCGTTCCGTCATGGCGTGCAACGAAGGATGTTACGATAAAGGCTGACATCATTGAGGAAATCACCCGTATTTACGGCTATGATAACTTCGCTATAAACACAGCTGCTGTT
>JAZQSI010000123.1:0-1807 GCA_045629985.1 Eubacteriales bacterium | reverse complement strand
GAGAACCCCACCGGATGGTGGGGTGGCACAAAGCGATGCTACATATTGAAGTCTGGGCATTATGCCACCCCTCCTTTCGTCGGGGTTCCCATATTTATACATCTCCTCCCCAGGGCTGGAGCCCTGGGCTCTATTGAATTTTTATGGTAAATTTGCCGTGTTCGATGTACAATCGAGCACATCGGAGAAGGAACTGACGGTTAGCTGCCCGATGTTCCTGAAGATTGGAGCTCCCGTGCCCTGGGCTGGGACAGATTAATCTGCGCCCGAATGTTAGTCAGGGACTCCTTTCTTCCCGTTTTTCAACGGCTCCGTGTACTGTCTCGAATAGTTGAATGGATTATCTCATATTTGGGTATGTCCGAAATAGAGAAGGAGACGTCACAATGATAAAGAAAAAAACTCAGAAAATCAAGTCGGAACTCGCTAAAATTACAGTTGTAGACAAAGAAAAAGGGGCGAGCTATATAATTGTAGGCGTAGATTTATCCAAGTCCAAACTGGATGTAATGACTACGAAATACAAGTCTTACGCAAACGATGAAAAAGGCTGCAATCTGTTTTGCAAGGCGATAAAGGAACTGGGTAACAATGTCGTAGTTGTTTATGAAGCAACGGGGTATATAAGCCTCAATTTTGCAGAATTGCTCGATGAAAGAGGAATTGCGCGCTGTCAGGTATCTCCGAGACATGTAAGGCACCACGCTAAAGCCGGTATGTCTGAAGCGAAAACGGATAAAATTGATTGTGCGGTTATACAAAGCTACGCAATGAAATATTGGGAATGCCTGAGTATCAATACTCCAATGGGTAAAAATCATTCAGAACTCATGGAATTACAGAGGTTAAGAAACTTTTACACTGAATCAATATCCCGAGCAAAACAAATATTATCAACCTGTAAGCATGAGAGCTCTCGTACTCACTTCGAAAATATAATCAAGGAGCTTAGTGAGAAAAGAAAGGAAATCGAACAAAAGATTACAGAATTAATTGAGGCGGAAGAAGATACAAAACATCGGATGCAGCTGTATATGCAACATCCGGGAGTAGGAAAAGAAACAGCAAAAACGTTAATTTTATGCCTTCCGGAGTTGGGAACAGTAAATAGACGAGAGATAGCTGCGTTGGTGGGTGTAGCTCCCTTTAACTATGACAGCGGAAGTCGCACAGGGAAAAGAATAGCACGTTTTGGACGGAGAAACGTGCGTAATCTATTGTATATGTGTGTGCGAGCAGCACTAAATACAACAGAAGAAAATGACTATAAGAAAAAATTCAGCCGATTATCAACAGTGACAAATCTAAAGCTAGGACGGCATTATCGTCAAGTAATAATGGCTTGCATGAGAATGATGATAGTAAGATTAAATGCTATAACACGAGATTGGATAGCAGCCGGTAGACCTGCACCTCAGCAAAGTAAAAGAATAAAAAGCAAAGCCTAAAAGCCCAACTACCCTAGACACTGGAGGATAGGGTTTGGGAAAGGGGGGGCTGGCATGCGCCGCCCCCTTTCCCAAGTCTTGTGCCCAAATTTGGGCACAAGACAGCGGTTGCTCTTTCTATAACCGGTCAAATCAACAAAATTTTAAAAATGAAAAATTCATAGTTGACTACCATATGCCGCCTCGCCGTCCGGCGAGGCTCACAAATTCCGCTCGCCTGTCGGCTCGCCCGACAAATTTCAATTTGTAGAGCCGATTGTCAACAACGCCATCGCCTCCGAAATCGTGTAAACAATCGGAGTCTATATCATTATCGGCCGTGTGGGCTTACCTCACAAAGTGTGTCCAGGCACGGGGCT
>JAZQSI010000122.1:0-8379 GCA_045629985.1 Eubacteriales bacterium | reverse complement strand
GGTTTTGTCAATGAGAACGGTTGGTATCGATTACGGTGACAAAAGAATAGGCGTATCTTTCTCCGACCTCAGCGGAATACTCGCAGGCGAGAGTTTTACAATCTTTGTCAAAAATCCCGCTGTCGCGCTTGATGAACTCATCGATGCTATCCTCTCCAGAAATACTACAGAGATAGTTCTCGGATACCCGAAGCACATGAATGCGGACATCGGTGACCGTGCAAAAAAGAGCGAGGAGATTGCAAAAATTCTGCGCGAACGCACAGGGCTTCCTGTCGTCTTGTGGGATGAGCGTTGCACAACCGTTGATGCTCACCGCATTCTTTCAGAAACGGGACACCACGGAAAGAGCCGCCGCGATAAGGTTGACTCCGTCGCCGCATCTCTTATTCTCCAGAACTATCTTGACTTCAAGGCAATATCCAAAAAGAAATAACATATAAAGGAAGGTAGAAAACATGAACCGTTTAGAAGGAAAAGTCGCAATTATCACAGGCGGCAACTCTGGCGTTGGCGCTGCAACTGCCGAAAAGTTTGCCAAAGAAGGCGCAAAGGTCGTAATCACCGCTCGCCGCGAAGCTCAGCTTGAAGAAGTAGCAGCAAAGATCCGTGCCGAGGGTGGCGAGGTCCTCCCCATCCCGAGTGATATTTCAAAGGACGCAAAGAAGATTGTCGAAGAGACTCTCGCAAAATTCGGCAAAATAGACATTCTCATCAACAATGCAGGCGTTCTTGACAACGGTCTCAAGGCTATCGACAGCTTTACAGATGACGACATGAACCGAGTTATCGACATCAACACAAAGGGTACAATGGCAATGACGCGTGAAGTTTCTGCCGAAATGGCAAAGACAGGTTACGGCTCAATCGTAAACGTTGCTTCTGTTGCAGGCGTTATGGGTTGCGGTGGCGCAGCTTATGTCGCTTCAAAGGCAGCTGTAATAGGCCTCACCCGTCACACAGCTCTCCGTTTTGCAGGAACGAATGTCCGCTGCAATGCTATCTGCCCCGGAACAATCGTTACCCCGATGGTTGCAGGTATGTCTCCCGAGAATATGGACATGAACATCTTCGGTCAGATGATGAAGCACAACGACCTTAAGGTCCAGCCTTGCATGCCTGAAGACGTTGCAAATATGCTCCTCTTCTTCGCATCCGATGAGTCACGTGCAATTACAGGCCAGACAATCGTAACGGACTTTGGCTCAACTCTTTAATAAGCAACAAAAAAGCAAGTCACGCCATGCGTGACTTGCTTTTTTGTTATATCATGACTTATCCGATGTTGATTATGAAACGGAATGATACGCGACGTGAAGCGTCGAGGTCTATATCACCATAAGCATCAATTACAGGCTTTGAATTTGACATACCAACAGCATCAAGGGCACTTGCGAGGCGTGATGTATCCGCTGCCGTCTCACTTGATACGCAGTATGTCTTGACAGCGTTTGCTCTTTCGTTTGAAAGCGGGAGTCCCGTTTCGTATGTGCTGTTTGCAAGCGGTGCAGTGTGTCCTTCAACCAATGTCTTTTCGATGAAACCGTCATACTTTTCAGAGAACACTATTGAAGTATAAGCGGTAAGGAACTTATCGAGGAAAGCTTTTCCCTCTGCAGAAAGAGCTGCTGAATCGCCTGCAAAGAGGATTGAAGAATCCATACGAAGCTCACCGTTGATATGGTCAACAGTTACATCAATCCCTGCATTCTTGAATGCATCTGCGAGATCATCCATAAGGTTGTCTTTCTTCTCGATGATCGCCTTGATTTCTTCGTCAGTAAGCTGACCCGTCATATCTTTTGAAGTATATTTCTTCATATCAACTCTTCCGCGGTCATTGTAAGAATCGTTGAAGTAATATGTATTTGTTCCATCTGTGAAGATCATACCGTCATCATCACAGAAGAATGTAGCGAACTGATATGTCTTTACTTCCGAACCGTCCTCAAACGGAACAGTAAATGTCATAAGACCATTCTGCTCGTACTTCGCAATTGCATCGTAGCTTGTTACCCTATCTGCTGTCTTGAAGTAAATATACACATGGTCTTTATCATCGACAAGCATATTGATATAGTCAATATTGTCAAGCTTCTCCGAGCCCTGGCTCAAGTAGCAGTCTGTATAGTAGTAATCTTCTTCACCGTATGCATCAAGGCACGACGAGAGCGTTACACTCTCTCCGTCCTTTGAGAGAGTGAGTTCTCTTCCGTTGAACTCAAAGTCATATTCCCAGACGTAGTCAGTAAACTGATAAGAGATTTCCATCTTCTCTTTGTCCGTTGAGTAGTTCTTGATTGGCTTAAGGACGAGCTTATTCCCCTCAACCGTATATGCACAAAGAACATCATAGAGAACTGCTTTCTCTGAACCTTCAGGCATAAAGCCCATATAAAGAACCATCCAGTTATATTCTGTTATATTCTTGATATTGTAATCAAGATTGTTTCTGCCTGCAGAAATTTCATACGGAAGAATTGTGAGTTCTCTTGCCTGCTCGCCATTATCAAAAGTTGCATAGCTTGAGTTTTCCTTGAACTCATCAATCTTTTTTTCTCCGCCCTTCAGCTTGTAAGAGCCGTAGAACATTTCAGGTGTGTATGTAAGATTTGCATAGACCGATGCGGCATCAAGCTGAACATCAGGTGTGCCGAGTTCAACAGAAGATTTGTTTTTGAAGATAACATCTCCCGTAGAAGATCCGCCCTTGCCGCAAGCCGCAAACGCCGCAAGCATCGAGAGCGCAAGAATGATACAAAGCGCCTTTTTGAAACTGTTTTTCATAATAATCCCCTTCTTATATTTGCTATTTTGCCCATAAAATGGACAACGGTACATATTATATCATAACACATTGCGAAAATCAAACAATTACTTTTTCTCACATATAATATCCGAGTCCTTAACTCGCACATAGCAAAAAGCAGTATGCGCAAACGGCGCATACTGCTTTTTGGTGCGGGTAACAGGACTTGAACCTGCACAGAGTTGCCTCCATTAGAACCTGAATCTAACGCGTCTGCCTATTCCGCCATACCCGCATATTTAGTTTTACCGAGCGTTATTATAGCACAAATTTAAAAAAGTATCAACTCAATCTTAAAAATTATTTTTCGGATGTGTCAAATAACTTTCCCTCTCTTCGCATATATATTTTAAGAAAGCCCACATGAGGAGGAAGATTGTATGTACATAGATGAATTTTTGCCCGAAGGCTCACTCATAAACTCAGAAAAGAACAAATGTGCAACAGCTACAAAAGATGCCTTAAAAACCGCACTTATGAAACAAACGATAATAGAAGGAACTGCCATTCTGTGTGATTCTGACCACAACCTGACCGTTGATTTTGGTGTTGAACGAGGAATTATTCCTCACAGTGAAGCCGCGCTTGGAATCGACAACGGAAAGACACGTGAAATTGCGATTATCTCACGTGTCGGCAAGCCCGTTTCTTGTTTAGTTACGGATATAGACGATGACGGCAACATAACGCTTTCCAGAAAGAAAGCTCAGGAGAGGGCTCTTTCACACTTTTTTGAAACAATGCGCCCCGGCGACGTCATCCCAGCTACCGTGACACACCTTGAACCGTTTGGCGCATTCTGCGACATTGGCTGCGGGAACATCTCTCTTCTCGGGATCGAGTCTCTCTCAATCTCACGCATTTCGCACCCAAACGACCGCTTTGCCGAGGGCGACAATATCTTCGCTGTGATTTCGCGCCTTGACAGAGACAGCAAGAGAGTTTTTCTCTCTCATCGAGAACTTCTCGGTACATGGGAAGAAAACGTGGAAAAATTCGAAATTGGCCAGACCGTGCGCGGAATAGTACGTGGTATAGAGGAATACGGGATATTTGTTGAGCTTGCTCCGAATCTTTCGGGGCTTGCGGAATTTCGCGACGATGTTGACATTGGAGATTCAATTTCCGTTTTTATCAAGAACATCATCCCGGAAAAGATGAAAATCAAACTCGTTATCATCGATAAGCTTGAAAGCACCTTAATCAACAGAATCAAGCCGTCTGATTATTTTATATCGTCAGGTCATATTTCAGAATGGCGATACTCTCCGCCGTATTCGGACAGAGTTAAGGGTGAAAGCATATTTTAAAAGAGTTCCCTCACGGTTGTGAGGGAACTCTTTTACTCACTTTCTTCTTCGTAGAAAGGTTCATCGTCATAAATGAAGCTGTGCAGTTTTTCCGCCGCCTCATCAAGGTCATATTCCATTGCGTAAAAAGAATTTGTTTTATATGTCCCGTCAATCGGGAACCTTCCCTCTTCAAAACCGGGTTTTCCTGATAGCAGAACAAAACTTGCAATTTTCAGAATTTCTTCGTTAGAGAGAGATGTTTCCACCATAGGAATAAGAGAATTTATGAGAGCAGGATATTTCGTAACATTCATATCAAGAGCCTTATCCATAAGCTTTCTCATAACCTCTCGCTGACGCTCTGTGCGCTCAAAATCAGCGTTTCCGACATATCTTATTCTCGTATATGCGACAGCCTGATAACCGTAGAGCGTGACATATCCCGCTTCTTTTATGAGCTCTGCCTCCACCCCTGCTTCATCTGCCATTTCCTTTATATATTTGTTTGCGTTTTTTCTCTCGGCTTCGGTGATTTCAACCTCAACTCCGCCAAGAGCATCAACAAGCTCTGCAAGCTGGTTGAAATTAACTGTGACATAGTCCTTGATATTCATACCGAAATTGCGGTTGATTGTCTGTATTGCAAGTTCAACACCGCCAATGGCATAAGCACTGTTAATCTTCTTTTTTCCATATCCTTCAATATCCACAAGACTGTCGCGCATAAGCGAAACAGCTTTTATTTTTCTGTGTTTTGTATCAACAGAAAGAATCATCATAGCATCCGATCGACCGGATACATCTTCCGTTCTGCTGTCGACTCCAAACACAGCTATATTTATCGCGTTATCCGGGAGAAACTCATTTATTCCGAGGTTATGATCACTGAATGTACCGTCGCCTCGATTTATGCTGTTAAGCATATAGGTCAGGCAAAAGCACACTATTGCAAGCGTAAGAAAAACACCTGCAAGAACCCACATAAGTATTCTTGTTCCTTTTTTACTCATCAAGGTCACTATCCTTTATATTTTTAATCCGACTTATTCTAACATATACAGACAAAATATTCAACTTTCAACAAGTAACTTTTTTATTAAAATATCTTTCCTAAAGCCTTGAAAAAGAATTCGAAAAGTGGTATTCTTTATAATAGGAAAATTTGTCCGCACTTTTTGTGTCGGAATTTTTAGGAGGTCAATTAAAATGAATGAAGTTTTAAAGCAGATTGGCGCTTATGGCGTAGTGCCGGTTGTCAAGATTGACAACGTTGAAGACGCACTTCCGCTCGGTAAGGCTCTCATCGACGGCGGTCTCCCGCTCGCAGAGATTACCTTCCGTACTGCTGCTGCAGAAGACGCTATCCGCGCTATGGCAAAGGCATACCCCGAGATGCTCATCGGTGCAGGAACTGTTCTCACAACCGAGCAGGTTGACAAGGCAGTTGCTGCAGGCGCTAAGTTCATCGTTTCTCCGGGTCTCAACCCGAAGGTTGTAAGCTACTGCGTTTCAAAGAACATTCCGATTACTCCGGGATGCAGCAACCCGTCTGACATTGAAGCAGCAATCGAGCTTGGTCTTGAAGTTGTCAAGTTCTTCCCTGCTGAAGCTTGCGGCGGTCTTGCAGCTATCAAGGCTATGAGCGCTCCGTACGGCGGCGTTAAGTTCATGCCGACAGGCGGCATCAGCGAAAAGAACATCAATGACTATCTCGCTTTCCCGAAGATTCACGCTTGCGGCGGAAGCTGGATGGTTAAGGATGCGCTCATCAAGGAAGGCAAGTTTGACGAAATCACTCGTCTCACACGCGAAGCTGTTCAGAAGGTTCTCGGATTCAGCCTTGCTCACATCGGCATCAACTCTGAAAGCGAAGCTTCTGCTCTTGCTATTGCAGAGCTCTTCTCCAAGGCTTTCGGCTTTGCTATCAAGAACGGCAACAGCTCTGTTTTCGCAGGTGAAGGCGTTGAGGTTAACAAATCAATCGGCCGCGGCAAGCTCGGTCATATCGCAATCAAGACTTTCTCACTTGAACGCGCAATGGCATACCTCGAGAGAATCGGCTTCGAAATTGATGCAGATTCCGTAAAGCCGGGCGTTGCAGCATACCTCAAGGCTGACTTTGGCGGTTTTGCAGTTCACCTTCTCCAGGCGAAGTAATCAGCTTACATACTATAACCGAAGGGCATTTCGCTCTTCGGTTATTATAAATTTATATTATGCAAGATTTTTTGAATAAATATTAATTTGAGTATTGACTTCACGCGAAAAACACTGTATAATATTCACATAATATTGAATAAATATTTACGGAGGAAATTAAAATGGATAAGAAAGACATCAAAAAAGTAGTTCTCGCCTACTCAGGCGGCCTTGATACCTCAATCATTATTCCGTGGCTCAAGGAAAACTATAACAACTGCGAGGTTGTTGCAGTTGCAGGTAACGTAGGACAGGCTGACGAGCTTGATGGTCTCGAAGAGAAGGCTCTCAAGACAGGCGCTTCAAAGCTCTATGTTCTCGACCAGACAGACGAGTACGTTGACGACTACATCATCCCGACAATGAAGGCAGGCGCAGTTTATGAGGAATATCTCCTCGGAACAAGCCACGCTCGCCCCTGCATCGCTAAAGGCCTTGTTGAAATCGCTCTTAAGGAAGGCGCAGATGCTATCGCTCACGGTTGCACAGGTAAGGGTAACGACCAGGTTCGCTTTGAGCTTACAATAAAGCACTTCGCACCGAATATGCCGATTATCGCTCCGTGGCGTGAATGGGATATCAAGTCCCGTGAAGAGGAAATCGACTACGCGGAAGCTCATAACGTTCCGCTTAAGATTAACCGCGAAACAAACTACTCAAAGGACAAGAACCTCTGGCACCTTTCTCACGAGGGTCTCGACCTTGAAGATACAGGCAATGAGCCGATGTACGAAAAGGAAGGCTTCCTCGAAATGGGAATCTCTCCCCTCAAGGCTCCTGACAAACCCACCTATGTTGAAATCGACTTTGAGCAGGGTGCTCCTGTTGCTCTCAACGGTGAGAAGATGAGCGCAAAGAATATCATCCTCAAGCTCAACAAGCTTGGCGGCGAGAACGGTATCGGTATCCTCGACATCGTTGAGAACCGTCTTGTCGGCATGAAGTGCCGCGGCGTTTATGAAACTCCGGGTGGCACTATCCTCTACAAAGCTCACAGTGTTCTCGAATCCATCTGCCTTGATAAGTACACTCTCCACGAGAAGCAGAAACTCTCCATCACATTTGCAGAGCTTGTTTACAACGGCCAGTGGTTCACTCCGCTCCGTGAAGCTCTCTCCGCTTTTGTTGACAAGACTCAGGAGAAGGTTACAGGTAAGGTTCGCCTCAAGCTCTACAAGGGCAACATGATCAACGCAGGCGTATGGAGTGACTACTCACTCTACAGCGAAGAAATTGCTACATTCGGCGAAAGCGATTACGATCAGACTGATGCAGACGGGTTTATCAACCTCTTCGGTCTCCCGATAAAGACTCAGGCTATCGTTGACGGTAAGTAATATGAGCAAGATGTGGGCCGGAAGAACTTCCGGAATTACAGACAGCATTGCGGACGACTTTAATTCCTCTATCCATTTTGACTGCAAGATGTACCGCCAGGACATTAAGGGTAGCATGGCTCACGCCTTGATGCTCGGTGCACAGGGAATTATCGAGAAGTCTGAAGCTGACACTCTTATTGCAGGACTCGAGGGCATTCTTTCTGACCTTGATTCCGGCGCACTTACCTTTGATATGTCGTGTGAAGACATTCATATGTTCATCGAGCAGGTGCTCACCGAGCGCCTTGGCGACGTTGGAAAGAAGCTTCACACCGCCCGAAGCCGTAACGACCAGGTAGCTCTTGATTTGCGTATGTATCTCCGCGATGAAGCGCTTGAGGTTGAGGCTCTCGTACGGGACGTTATTTCCGCCCTCTGCGAGAAGGCCGAAGCTCATAAGTCGGCGATAATGCCGGGATATACGCATCTTCAGAGAGCGCAACCGATTACCTTCGGACACCACCTTATGGCGTATGCTATGATGCTCCTTCGCGACCTTGACCGTCTTTCGGACTGCAGAAAGCGAATGAACATCTCCCCCATCGGAAGCTGTGCTTTAGCCGGCACAACTTACGATACCGACCGCAGGTTAGAGGCGCGAGAGCTTGGGTTTTCTGACATCTCCCTCAATAGTCTTGACGGAGTTTCCGACCGCGACTTTGCGCTCGAGCTTGCATCTGCTCTTTCGATTCTTATGATG
>JAZQSI010000121.1:0-23916 GCA_045629985.1 Eubacteriales bacterium | reverse complement strand
CAACAGTTAAAAGGTCTTCTACAGGAGCAAAGCCTTTATACTTCCAAAGCTCTTCAACATTGAGAGTGAGCGGCTCGCCGACTTTGATAAGCTGCTTTTCGGCAGAAATCTTAAGCTTGCCAAGCTGTGTATCGGTAGTGTAGGGGGTAAGTCTTATTCCTTTGAGAACAAAATCCTGGAAATCGCCTGCACCCGTGCTGTTATATTCCTTTGATTTAGCATCGGGACGGAAAGCGATGATGTAGTCACCGGGCTTTTCGATATTTACGACCTTAAGGAACTGATAGCCTGAAGCTGTCATATCGCTGGTGTTGATATAGCCGACCTTGTTTTTCTCCAAGAGGTTAGAAGAGTCAGCTGAATAGTTTTTGCCATCATCAGCGAAGAAGTAAACAGCAGGAGCTGCACCCTTCTTTGAATTGAAGGTTTCGAGTTCAAGCATGTATTCACCCTTTGCCTCGACGTTGAGACGAAGAGCAAGATACGGAGCATCCTTGTCGTTCTCGAAAGCGTTATACTTCATTTCGCGCTTCATTCCGTTTGCGCTTGAAATATTTGTTCTTGCAAGTCCGTTTTCTACAGCACCGACATATTCCCAGTCATCGGTTCCAACGCCGTCGGCATCGGTTGAAATCTTTGAGAAAAGAGTTACCGGAGTAACGCCGTCCTTTGTCTCTTCTGCAGGAATCGGTGTTGTCTGGTTCATATAACCGACTCCGTAGAACATATAAGCACCGTTGATTTCGCGAAGATGCGGCTTGTTGAGGAAGTCGGAGCTTGATCTCATATTATCGGTGTTCATTGCGTCGAATGTAGTCTTATACTCAAATGTCTGCTTGAAATCAGGATCAAAGACCTTGAGTGAGAAAGTTGCTGTAACTTCGGGATCAGAATCCTTAACTTTCGCAGTGATTGTGACCAATTCTTCACTTGCGCCAACAGCGGTTACAACACCGTTTTCATCAACGGTTGCAATCTCGTCGTCAGAGCTTGTGAATTCAATCTTAGAGAGGTCATCGACAGGCTGGAAGCCTTTGTATTTCCAAGATTCTTCAGTGGAAAGAGTAAGAGTTTCACCGAGCGGAAGGGTCTGCTTTGCACCGGTGAGTTTAAGCTCGCCGAGATACTCTTCGAGAGAAGAGGGAATGAGCTTAATGCCGCTTAAGTACAATTCCTGGAAATCTCCATTGACATTAGTGTTATATGTCTTGGAAGCTGCATCAGCAATGAATGCAATGATATAGTTACCGGCTGATTCTACGTTTACCGTACCGATATACTCATAGCCTGACTTTGTAATGTCAGTAGCATTGAAGTATCCGACTTTTGCATTTGCCGGAATATTTGCAGTGTTTGTATCGTAATCTTTGCCAGCGTCCTTGAAGAAGTAAACAGCAGGAACTGCACTGGTAAGAACTCTGTTCTTTGTATCGAGCTGGAGCAAATATTCGCCCGGTGCCTCTACATTGAGGCTAAGAGCAAGAAACGGAGAATCTAAACCTGTATCGAAAGATGCATATTTCATCTCTCGCTTCAAATCGTTAGCGGTTGAAATGTTTGTACCACCGAGTCCGTTTTCTTCAGCACCAACAAATGCCCATTCGTCGGTTCCGACACCGTCTGCATCGGTGGAAACCTTGGAAATTACATAGAATGGGGTAGTACCGTCTTTTGTTTCTTCCGCCGGAACCTGAGTTGTGTAGTTCAGGTAGGGCATACAATAGAAGAAATAGTTGACACCTAAATGGCGGAGGTGCGGTTTGCTCTGAAACGCACTACTTACCTGCATATTATCAGTGTTCAAAGCCGCAAACGAGGTTTTATACTCGAAGATTCTCGCCTGAGGCTCGTTTTCTGATTCTGCGTATGATATTGTTGGTAACAATGAAATACACATAACCAGAGTCAAAAGTAATGCTAATACTCTTTTCATTTTCTCTTCTCCTTTTGTTGTAAAATGCAAGCAATTTACTTGTAACAAGATTGTAACATAATCCTCTATATTTTTTCAATTGAAATTCCAACCAATTTGCACAAAATAACCATTCTTTTTCTTTGCGAAATTTTCTTGGTATTGATTTTTATCTGTAAGTATGATACAAATGATATAGGGAGTGAAAAAATTATGGAATTTACAAAAAAAAGGATTATCGATGAAGAATTTCGCGTGAATGAAATAGTCACGATAATGAAAGCTTCGATTGAGCGAAAAGAGGAGTTTATTCCTTATACCCATCCGAATTATGATACTTTTTTGTATATTCTGGAGGGAACTTCAATTTTTGCTTTTGAAGATGATTCTTATACGCTCAATCCGGGTGATATCTTCTTTATCCCAAAAAACAGCAAATATTCCCGAAAGCTTATAAATGGAACTGCAGGGTTTATATACCTTGACTTTTTCTTTGATTTGCCGGATGGTGTAGTTCTTTCACCAATGTTAATTTCTGATTTCAATGACCTTGCTGATCTTTTTTTTAAGTTGTACAGAACATGGTCCGCACGCGGGCTTGGATATTACTCCGCATCTTTGAGTATCATATACAAAATTTATTCTAAAATTATTTTTCATTCCGACCATCCGTATCTATCACAGAAAAAGCGCATGCTTCTGGAGGATGTTCAGAAAGCTTTTTCGGACAAATGCACGGATTCTTCATTTTCTGTAAAGGAATTCATAAAGAAAAGTGGAATTAGCGAGACTCATTTTAGAAGAATTTTTAAGACCGCATACAATATGTCGCCGAATCAATATTTGATTTTTCTACGCATTAACCGCGCTAAGGAACTTTTGGAGACAGGAAACCAATCTATCGAAGAGATTTCAGAGCAGGTAGGTTTTGCATCTGCCTCATATTTCAGCAGGCTTTTTAAAGAGCGTACAGGCTTTTCACCATACGAATTCCGAGTTAAATTCAAAAGGTAAAAAGGGAAGCATTGAACAGAAAAAAGCGCACCGGAAATTTGGTGCGCTTTTTGTCTTTTACGATGTTTTTAATTGTCTTTTTCTTTATAATGTGAAAGGGGATTCGCTTGTGCAGCTGTTCGCAGTGTTTCGCTATCCGCGTGGGTGTAAATTTCAGTTGTATTCAAGTGTTCATGTCCCAAAACCTCCTGAACAGCTTTTACGTCAACGCCGTTTTTGTACATAAGAGTTGCGGAGGTATGGCGCAGTTTGTGCACGGAAATTTTTGAATCAAGCCCTGCGAAACTGCAGTATTTTTTAACAAGCCATTTTACGGTAGAGGCACTGATTCTGTTACCATTTCTACTTATAAACAACGCTTTTTCGTCTTTTTGACGTATTTTGTTAATTTTTTGACGTTCTTGCAAATAAGAAGAAATAGCTTCCTGAGTTGCGTCGTTAAGGTAAACAACACGTTCTTTCTGACCTTTACCGAGAACTCTTAATGTTTCTTCTTTAATATCGCCGATATCAATGCCACAGAGCTCTGAGACACGCAAACCGCAGTTTAAAAACAGCATTATAATGCAGAAATCGCGCGTTTTGAATTCACCCTCAATGTTCTGCAAAAGCTTGATGCTTTCATCATATGTAAGATAATGAGGAAGTTTTGTGCGGCTTTTCGGGAATTCAAGCTCTGCCATGATGTTTTCTGTGATTCTGCCGGTTTTTTGCAAGTATTTGTAGAATGTACGCAGTGACGAAACTTTTCTGGCGCGTGCGGCAGGCGAGAGCCCGGTATCGGAATATGCGCTGTTGTGAAATTTTTTTCTCTCTGTAGAAAGGTAATCGAAGTATTCATATACGTCTGTAATTTTAATTTTCTTTATGAACTCCATATCAATATCGGAAATATCAATCTTTGTGATTCCGTCTTCAGGAGAAACTTCTGCAACGCCAAATATAACTTTCATATATTTGAAGAAAGTGCGAAGATCAAGAAGATATTCATTTATTGTTCCGGGAGATTTATCGTTGATTGTGTGCAGATAATTTGCAAACTCACGCACAACGGATGGCATGCTGTGAAGTTGCTCACGATTCATATAAAACACCGCTTTTCAATAATATAATAGTATAATAGCATATTTAAAGGGTTAATTCAATACCCCGAATTGAACAAAATTTTTATTTTGTTCAATTCGGTTGATGTGAAATTGAGGGAAAGCTTGGAAATCAAATGTTGGCTCCCCCTCAATTCATGCAAGTATTTTCGAAGTCAGTCACGCCTTAGTGCTGCTATTGGATCCATTCTCGCTGCCTTTATTGCCGGTAATAAAGAAAAAACAATTCCAAATGCAACTGAAATAATTTCTGCAATAAAAAATGTTTTTAAATTCAAAGAAAAATCAATATTAATTAATGATGATACAGAGCTTCCACAAAGAATTCCTATTGCTGCCCCAAACGCTCCTCCTATCACAGATATAATAACTGCCTCACACAGAAAGCAAAAAAGTATATCCGAGAACCTTGCGCCTATTGCCATACAGATGCCTATTTCCTTTCTGCGTTCTACGCAGCTCGAAAACATTGAATTCATAATTCCAATTCCTGCTACACAAAGCGCGATTGCAGCAATTGTTGTAATCAGAAGTGAAATCATGCCCGTTATTGACTTCACTTCGTCCATTTTTGATGAAATATTCTCTGAAATATATGCGTTTTCACCACTTATTTTATTTAAATATGTTGCAAAATTCTCTCCGTTTTCGCTATTTTCACTTGTTTTTAGTGTGATTTGTGAAATTTCTTCTGAACCTCTCATATCATTCAGTGTTGTGTACGGTAAGTATATAAAATCCGGCAAATTGTTACCAAACATCTGATTTATGCCGTCTTTTTGCGACTTAATGACGGCCATTATTTCGAAATCTTCACTATTTCCGCCAATTTCGATTTCGATGTGCTTTCCAACAACGTTAGTTCTTCCGTAAGTTTTTGTAGCAAGCTCGTTATCAACTACTGCAATTCTTTTTTTAGCTTTCATATCTGCTTTGGTAGGAATTCGTCCATGTAGAACGTGTATATTATAAACAAAAGTCGACTCTTCCCCAACACCAATTAAAACTGCAGAGCCGATAACGCTGCTGAACTTAAAACTCCCCATTTCCATAACTATTGGAGTTGCGGCGGTTATATTCTTGAATCGGCGTCTGAGCTTGTCGATGTCATCTGCACGAAGGCCTGTGCCATCTTCTGAACTTTGCTTGTAAATTGAGATACCCTCAAGGCCCATTTTTTCTATTTCATTTATAACAAGCTTCTCACCCGTCGAGCCAATTGAAGAGACAAGAAGCACTGAGGCGATACCGATTGTAATTGATAGAATGGTCAGCAGCGTGCGCATCTTTCCTCTTAATGCATTTATCATTGAGATTTTAAAAATATCACGTAGAAACATTGTTTTTTTCTGCAGCGTTCTGGATATTTACGCTTACTCCTTCTTTTAACTCTTCTGTAGGGTTATATACGATTATGCTCTCTTCGCTTATGCCGCTTTTTACCTCTACTTCGTATTCGAGTTCCTGCCCTGTTGTAATTCCCTGCTTAACTATATTACCTTTTTTTACACAGAAAACATATTCGCTTCCATCATCGTTCTGACGTATACATTCATACGGGATTGTGAGGGCGTTTTGCGTTGTATTTACCGTGATTTTTGCCTTTACGGTAAGTTCCGGCTTAAAGAGTGTATTTCTCGAATTTGTGCGAAGTACGGCGCTGATATACGTTCTCCCGTCACCTGTAATTGAGGGGATGTATTTTGCAACGGGAGAAACGCTTTCGATTTTGCCGGAATATGAAGTGTCACCAAACGCTTCAGCAGTAATTTTTACTTCTGCGCCCGGCTTTATTCTTGTAGAATACGCTTCTGGAATAAGTGTATCTATATATAAATCGGAAAAATCAGATACGCTGACCAGTTTCTTAATAACATTCACGTTTTCTCCTTTCTGGATGTTTATATCAGTTATAATGCCTTCTATCGGGCTTGTTACAATTGACTCTTCATCAGTAATAAAAGAAAAATCGTCTTTGTCAGGCATTTTAAAACCGTATTCTTCGAATATTTCAAAAACCTGATATTCATCTATATTATAGTTTTCACTTGAAAACTCTCCTTCAATAGGGTTAATTTCAAACAAGGGACTTCCCTTTTTTACTGTTTGTCCTTCTTTTACGAATATATCCCCTATCTGTGCGAGCTTTTTTACGTAGATATCGCGCTTTGTTCCCTCTTTAATTCGACCTTCGGCATTGACGTAATCATATATATGCTTTTTCTGCGGAGAAATCGTATATACATCAAATACAGGAGTTTTCTCTTCTTTTGATGCATTGATCCACATTACTGAAAGAATGATTACGGTTGCAAGGATAACAATAATGCTCTTTTTCATATCAACCTCCGAAGAAAGAATATTTTATTACGATGTGCAAATAATTATAAAAAATAAAGGTGTTGTGTGCAATGAGTTTTATTCCGTGTACAAGTGAATGCAAATATCAGAAAGAAGGCGTTTGTACGCTTGAAATTGCCGTTTTTAACAGGAATCAATGTGAAGCGGACTGTATTCATTATGTCCCGAAATTTGATGGCAAATACGGCAAAAATGAAAATAAGAAAAAGCAATCTGACAACTCCCCGGGCTTGATTTTTTAGAGAGTTGAGAGATTGCTTGAAAAGAAAAATGAGAGTCAAATGACTCTCATTTTTAAATATTACATAAGGTCTTTGCATTCATCAAGAACAGCCTTGCAAGCATCAGCTGATTTCTTGAAGAGTGCGAGCTCTTCTTCTGTGATGTTCGGAAGGAGAACTCTCTTTGCACCGCTTGAACCAATGATTGTTGGGAGCGAAAGTGCAACATCAGAAACACCAAATTCACCGTCAAGAACGGTACTTACGGTTCTGATTGTGTCGCTGTCACGCATAAGTGAATCAACGAGAGTTGCAACGCAAACTGCAACACCATAGTAGGTTGCGCCTTTACGTTTGATGATTTCTGCACCACCGGTCTTAATCTGCTCAAGAACATTATGCTTGACTTCGTCATTAAGCATAATGCCGTTAGTTGCACAATAGTCATCAATATTGATACCTGCAATATGAGTATTGCTCCAGACCGGAACCTGAGAATCACCGTGTTCACCGATGATATAACCGTGGATGTTGATGCAGTCGATATCCGTAATGGAAGCAAGAGCGCTACGGAAACGGATGGTATCAAGCGTTGTACCGCTACCGAGAACCATGCCGTTCGGAAGGCCTGTCCACTTCGAAATCATGTAAGTAAGAATGTCAACCGGATTCGCAACAACGAGGATAACACCGCCATTATAGTACTTCATAATGTTTGCGGTAATATCCTTTGCAATAGCAGTGTTTTTGCGAGCGAGGTCAAGACGTGTCTCCCCTACTTTTCTGTTTGCACCTGCAGTAACAACGATAACATCACAATCCTTAACGCAGGAATAGTCACCTGCATAAACGTTCATCGAACCGAGGAACGGAAGACCGTGTGCGATATCTGCAGCTTCACCGATAGCCTTGTCAGCATTTACATCGATGAGAACGAGTTCTGAACAGATTTTCTTAAGCGCAATAGCATATGCAGAAGCGGCACCGACAAAACCTGCTCCGATTATAGCAACCTTTGATTTTTTCTTTTTCATACTTTCTCCTCAAAACTTACACTAAAAACTGTCTTAATAACATTCTGTCTCGTATGCGGAAGAATATTTATATTTTTGATTTAGCAAGTTCTGCAAGAGCCTTGAATGCTGCAGGATCGTTATGAGCCATCTCTGCGAGCATCTTACGGTTAATGTCAACATTAGCCTTCTTGAGACCGTTCATGAAACGTGAGTAGTTCATGCCGTTCATCTTTGCAGCAGCAGAAATTCTTGTGATCCAAAGACGACGGAAATCACGCTTCTTGCGCTTACGTCCAACGTATGCATATGTGAGGGACTTCATGACAGCCTGGTTAGCCATCTTAAAGTGCTTGGATTTTGCACCCCAGTAACCCTTTGCGAGTTTTAAAATCTTCTTTCTTCTTTTACGCGTCATCATCGCGCCTTTAACTCTAGCCATTCTATAAAACCTCCTGTTTCGTAAATCTTAATTGTAAGGAACTAAACGCTTGAGAGTTGCTTCGTTTGCCGGGGATGCGTAAGCAGCCTGGCGAAGACCTCTCTTGAGCTTTGTGCTCTTCTTGTTCAAGATATGGCGACGGTTTGCGCGGTTGATTTTTACCTTGCCGTTCTTTGTGACCTTGAAACGCTTTGATGCACCGCTGTGTGTTTTAATCTTAGGCATGTTATTTTCTCCTCTCGTAAATTAATTACTAATTTGATTTCGGGGGAACTTTTGATGTAAGGAACATTACCATCTGACGCCCCTCAAGCTTTGGAACTTTGTCAACATTGCAAAATTCAGAACAACCGTCAGCAAAACGCTTGAGAAGATCTGTACCGAGATTTGTGTGTGCAAGCTCACGACCCTTAAAACGAACTGCAACTTTGACTTTGCAACCCGACTTAAGAAAACGAATAGCGTTATTCATTTTAACTTCGAAGTCGTGCACGTCGATGCTCGGTGTCATGCGAACCTCTTTTACTTCAATTACACGCTGATTTTTCCGCGCTTCCTTTTCCCTCTTTTCCTGCTCGAACTTGAACTTACCGTAGTCCATAATTCTGCAAACGGGAGGAACAGCCTGAGGCGCAATTTTGACGAGGTCAAAACCGCTCTCTTCAGCCATTTTCAAAGCTTCGCTTGACGAAATAACGCCAACCTGATTTCCTTCCGCGTCGATAAGACGGACTTCCTTGTCACGGATTTCTTCATTGATCTGATATTCTACCTTGCTGATTTTAAAGCACCTCCAAAACTAATTAAAAAAGCACGGGCAAAACTAACCCGTGCTCTAAAGTCTGCAAAATACGGCCGAAACCGAAATCAAAGACGATATTAACCTTCTCGCTTATGCGCTTAAGGTGAGGACGGGAAAGCCCTGCTTTCTTACAACAAATGGAATTATACCATTAAAGCGATGATTTGTCAAGCAAAATTATCAAAATTTACAACAAATCATTTGAGACTAAATCTTCATAGGTTTCGCGCTTTACAATGAGCCTGTCTTCTCCTCCTGTTACCATAACAACGGGTGGACGCGGAACTCTGTTGTAGTTGGATGCCATTGAATAGTTATATGCACCGGTCGTCAGAACTGCGAGTAAATCCCCCGCTTTAACCTCAGGGAGAGAAATATTTTCACCGAGCAAATCTCCGCTTTCGCAGTTTCTTCCTGCAACAGTGTAAGTCTCAGTTTTTTCATCGAGAGGTCTTTCCGGCAGAAGCATTGTGTATTCTGAGCCGTAAAGCGCATAACGCGGGTTATCCGTCATTCCTCCATCTACTGCAACGTAGGTGCGGATTCCCTCGATTTTCTTTACTGAACCAACTGTGTAAACCGTGATTCCTGCATCTGCAACGATTGATCTTCCCGGCTCAATGGAGATGTGCGGTACAGAGATTGAGAGTTTTTCACATTCGCTCTTTACAGCAGCGGAAAATGTGCAAATTGACTCCGTAATTGTCTTCGGGTCGTCTTCGGTTACGTACTTAACGCCGAAGCCACCGCCAAGGTCAAGTTCGCGGATTTCAAAGTTAAGCTCCTTCTTTATTTTTGCAATAAATCCGAGCATTACCTCTGCTGCGTGAGAGAACGGTTCTGAATCAAATATCTGTGAACCGATATGACAATGAAGCCCTACAAGGCGGATGTTGTCCATTGAAAGTGCGGTTTTGATTATCTCAAACGCCTCGCCATTTTCAAGAGCGACGCCGAATTTTGAATCAATCTGACCTGTCTTTACAAAATCGTGTGTATGTGCATCAACACCGGGCTTTATTCTGAATGAAATATCAGCGACTTTGGACATTCGCCCCGCTTCATCGTTGATAATTTTAAGCTCTTCAACATTATCGACAATAAACTGCTTTATATCGTGCTTAAGAGCGAAAACAATTTCGTCGCGAGTTTTGTTGTTTCCGTGAAATGAGATTCTTTCAGACGGAAATCCTGCGCTGAGTGCAGTAAATAACTCGCCGCCGGAAACAACATCTGCACTCAATCCCTCATCGCCGATAATTTTATAGATTGCCTTTGTTGAAAAAGCTTTGCTTGCGTAGTTTACGGTGAAATTATCTCCGAAAGCTTCGGTCATAGCGTTTCTGTATTCCTTGCAAGTTCGGCGAATTTTATCCTCATCCATAATATACAGCGGCGTTCCGTACTTTTCCGCCAAAGAAACAACATCTGCACCGCCAATTGTCAGATGTCCTTCATTATTTACAGCCAAAGAATCTGAAATAAACAAACGAAACACCTCCGTTTCTACTCTAACGAATTCTGAATTATCCGAACAAGCTCGTCTTTGCCGCTTCCTTTTTCTGCCGAGAAAGGAATTATAATTTCCTTCGGAACATTGAGTGTTTCGGAAATGAGCGAAATTGCACCTTCAATCTGGCTCTTCTTAAGCTTGTCCTCTTTGTTTGCTACTATATAGAAAGGCATACCTGACTGAATAAACCATTCTGCCATAACAATATCATCTGCCGTGGGTTTGTGACGTATATCAACGATAAAAATACCGAGATTGAAGCCTTCGTCACGGTTTAAATAAGTCTCAATAAGACGCGACCAACGCTGCTTTTCACTCATTGAAACTTTAGCGTAGCCGTATCCCGGCAGGTCAACAAAATACGCTTTATTATCAATTAGGAAATAGTTTACGTGAATTGTTTTACCGGGAGACGCGCCGACTCTTGCAAAATTCTTGCGGTTGAGAATTCTGTTGATTACAGAAGATTTACCGACATTCGACTTTCCTGCAAAGATAATCTGAGGAAAGTCAGTTTCGATAAAACCTGACGGCGTAGCGGCAGATTTGACAAACTCAGCTATATGCAAATTTAAGTTAGGTTTATTAGTCATAGCTTTTCCCCTACTGTCTGATGCCGATTCCCTTTCCGTGCGATGCTGTTTCATCAAGGATTGGTGCAAAGGTATCATTTTTTGTCTCTGTCTCGGGCGTCTTCTGAGAAGAAAGGTCAATTGCGCATTTGATAACCTGGTCTGCGTGCGTTACAGGACAGAATGAAAGCGAATCGCGTACAACCTTATCAATTTCCTCGAGGTCGCGTACATTGTCTTCAGGGATTATAACTGTCTTTATACCGTGGCGATATGCAGCCATAGTCTTCTCTTTAAGTCCGCCTATCGGAAGAACTCGTCCGCGGATGGAGATTTCTCCTGTCATCGCAATATCATTTGCCGCGGGAACACCCGTCAGAGCGGAGACAAGAGCTGTTGCAATTGTTATGCCGGCACTCGGACCGTCTTTCGGGATTGCTCCTTCAGGAAAATGGATGTGAATATCACGTGTTTTGTAAAAATCAGGTGTGATGTTATATTCCTTTACACGACTTCTGACGTAAGTGAGAGCCGCTTTTGCCGATTCGTTCATAACAGTGCCGAGATTGCCTGTAATTTCAAGCTTTCCGCTACCTTCAGTAACGTTAACTTCAACCTCAAGCATCTCTCCTCCGACGGATGTCCATGCAAGACCGTTTACAACGCCTGCCTCTTTGCCGTCAGAGAGTCTGTCTTCCTTGAATTTCTCAACACCGAGAAAATCAGGAATATTACGCTCGGTAACTTTCACCTTTTCTGCAGTGCCGGAAACAATCATTTTGGCAGCTTTGCGCATAACAGTTCCGATTTCGCGTTCAAGCGTTCTTACGCCTGCTTCACGCGTATAGTTTGAAATTATCTTATAAATCGCATCATCGCCAATCTTAATCATAGCAGGAGTAAGACCGTTCTTATACATTTGCTTTTTTATGAGATAATTCTTTGCTATATGGAACTTATCTTCTACAGTGTAGCTTGTAAGCTCGATTACTTCCATTCTGTCAAGAAGCGGGAGCGGGATAGTAGAAGTCGTGTTTGCTGTCGTGATAAAAAGAACATCTGACAAGTCAAACGGAACTTCAAGGTAGTGGTCGCGGAAAGCAACATTCTGCTCCGAATCGAGAACTTCAAGCATTGCAGATGCCGGGTCTCCCCTGAAATCGCTTGACATTTTATCAATCTCATCAAGGAGAATGAGTGCATTTTTTGAGCCTGCAGTTTTTACAGCATTCATAATGCGCCCCGGCATTGCGCCAATGTAAGTTTTTCTGTGGCCTCTTATATCAGCCTCGTCGCGGACGCCGCCGAGAGAAAGCCGTGCAAAACGTCTTCCCATAGCATCAGCTATGCTTCGGCCGATTGAGGTTTTGCCGACACCCGGAGGTCCTACAAGACAGATTATCTGGCTGTTGTTCTTTTTTGCAAGCTGTTTTACTGCAAGGAACTCAAGGATTCTCTCCTTTACCTTTTCCATTCCGTAATGGTCGCGGTCAAGAAGCTTTTTTGCGGTAGAAATCGCGATTTTATCTTTGGTATATGTGTTCCACGGAAGCTCAAGAACTGTATCGAGATACGTTCTTATAACGCCGCTTTCGGGAGAGTTTACCTGCATTTTGCGAAGTCTTGATGCTTCTTTTAAAAGCTTTTCTGAGATTTCGTCAGAAAGCTTAAGTTTTTCGATTTTTGAAGCGTATTCTTCAAACTCACTTTCGCCATCCTCACTGTCACCGAGCTCTTCATGAATCGCTTTCATCTGCTCGCGGAGGAAGTAATCGCGCTGGTTCTTGTCCATCTGTTCCTGAACCTTGCCTGCGATGTTGTTTTCAACCTTGAAAATCTCAAGTTCTCGAACGAGAAGCTTATGAACAAGGTTAAGTCTCTTGTACGGATGGAGTTCTTCGAGCACCATCTGCTTATTGGTGAACTTTGACGGGATGCTCTGCGCGATATAGTCAGCAAGGTCTCCCATTGTCTCTGCTGAAATAACATTCAACATAACATCATTTGAAAGCTTTGGCGCAAATTCAACATATTCAGAGAAAAGCTCCTGTGTTGAACGGACGAGTGCTTCGTATTTAACGTTATTTTCTCTTACGGCAGGTGTAAGAAGTTCTTCAACTTCAGCCTCGATAAAGGGCTCTGTATGAATAAAATTGAGGATTTTCGCTCTGTATATTCCCTCGACTAACACTCTTGTATTGTTGGCGGGAAACTTAAGAACCTGTTTTACTTTCGCAACGGTACCAACAAGATAAATATCATCGGGCTTGGGGTTATCCGTGCGGATTTCTTTCTGTGCCACAAGGAAAATATGCTGATCTTTGGACATAGCATTATCCAAAGATTTCATAGATTTATCACGCCCAACATCAAAATTGAGCATCATATGAGGAAACGCCGTAAGTCCACGAAGCGGAAGAATAGGCATTATGCTTCTTCTCTTTGTATTCTCAGGCATCTTTCATTCCTCCTTTACTACTGTGCTGTTTTAGTTTCTTTTCTGACAATTTTAGGCGCTCTCGTCTTATCGATGGAGGCTTTTGTAACCGTCACGCTTACGATATCGGGATCAGAGGGTACATCATACATTATCTTCTGCATAACACCCTCAAGGACAGCGCGGAGACCGCGTGCGCCTATTCCCCGCTCAATGGCAAGCTCTGCAACGCGCTCAAGAGCTTTCGGTTCAAATGCAAGCTTTACGCCATCAAGCTCAAGCAAGCGGATATACTGCTTTGTTATAGCATTCTTCGGCTTTGTGAGAATGCTTATCATTGCATCTTTATCAAGCGGAGTGAGCGGAGCTATAACCGGAAGCCTTCCTACCAGTTCAGGGATAATACCGAACTTTAGAAGGTCGTGCGGCTGGATATCTGCAAGAAGCTCTGCTTTGTCTTCTTTGGATTTCGAAGAAACATCTGACCCAAATCCAATACCGTTCTGTGTCTTTCTCTTTGAAACGACGCGTTCGATTCCATCAAATGCGCCACCGCAGATAAAGAGAATATTTTTTGTGTCAATCTGAATAAACTCCTGATGCGGATGCTTTCTGCCTCCCTGCGGAGGAACGTTTGCAACCGTTCCCTCAAGAATTTTGAGTATTGCCTGCTGAACACCTTCACCCGAAACATCTCGCGTGATGGAAGTGTTTTCGCTCTTTCTCGCAATCTTATCTATTTCGTCAATGAATATAATACCGCGCTGGGCAGCTTCGATATCATAGTCTGCCGCCTGAATAAGGCGAAGGAGAATGTTTTCAACGTCTTCACCGACATATCCTGCTTCAGTAAGCGTTGTCGCATCTGCGATAGCAAAAGGAACGTTGAGCATCTTTGCGAGAGTCTGGGCAAAAAGCGTTTTACCCGAACCTGTAGGACCAATCATAAGTATATTGCTTTTCTGGAGCTCAACTTCATTTTGATCCTCGCTAAGAATTCTCTTATAGTGGTTATATACGGCGACGGAGAGCGCAAGCTTTGCGTTTTCCTGACCGATTATATATTCGTTGAGTTTTTCGTGTATTTCATGCGGTTTAAGAAGATTAAGTTCGTGCATGTCATCCGCTGATGCCGCCTTTTCAGCTTCGCGGATAGAGTCAAGGTAATCTTTGCAAAGGTCTATGCAATTTTCGCAGATAGTACCATTTACACCTGCGAGTGTAACCATATCGGGTTTTATTTCTTCACCGCAAAAAGTACAGGTCATTTTCAAATCTCTTTCAGACATATACTACTCCTCATTTTCAAAAGAGAAATTACTGTCTCTTGGTAATAACCTTATCAATAAGGCCGTATTCTTTTGCCTCTTCGGCTGTCATGAAATTGTCTCTTTCGGTATCGGAAACAATAGTCTCAAGAGACTTTCCGGTGAATTCGGAAAGTTTACGGTTGAGCTGATCTTTGATACGGATGATGCGGTCGGCGTGGATTTTGATATCTGTAGCCTGTCCCTGCATTCCGGAGAGCGGCTGATGAATCATAATTTCTGAATTCGGAAGAGCGAGACGCTTTCCCGGAGTACCTGCAGCAAGCAAGAAAGCCCCCATAGATGCCGCCATACCTACGCAGATGGTAGAAACATCACACTTAATGAAGTTCATTGTATCAAAAATTGCCATGCCAGCAGTTATGGATCCACCGGGAGAGTTGATGTAGAAATGAATATCCTTATCGGGATCCTGAGACTCGAGATATAAAAGCTGTGCAACAATAAGAGAAGCCGTTGTATCATTAACCTCTTCCGACAAAATGATAATTCTGTCATTCAAAAGTCTTGAAAAGATGTCGTATGAACGTTCGCCTCTGTTTGTCTGCTCTACTACCATAGGAACTAAACTCATCGGAAATCACACTCCTGTTTATTTTTTAAAGATAGGCGCGAGGAAATAACTCCTCCCGCCTATCCCAACGTCTATTATTATGCTCAATAAATGGAAAATTATTCTTTATCTGCAGTTTTCTTTGTAGTTGTTTTCTTTGTGGTGGTGGTTGTCTTCTTTGCAGCTGTTGTGGAAGATGCCTTCTTTGTTGTAGAAGCTTTCTTTGCCGGAGCCTTCTTCTCAGCTTCAGGCTTATCCTCTGCATTCTTCTTTGCAGCAGTCTTCTTCTCAGGAGCCTTTGCAACAGCGTTCTCGCGGAGGAAAGCAAGAGTCTTGATTGTGTAGAGATCGCTCTTCATAGCCTCAACCGGGAGGAAGCTACGTACGCGGTCAACAGGCATATTGTACTGCTCTGCAAGCTTTGTGTATTCAGCTTCAACATCCTCGTCTGTCGGCTCAATCTTCTCTGCCTTTGCGATAGCTTCAAGAGCAAGACGTGACTTAACCTGCTCAAGAGCCTGGTCGCGGAAGTTTGCGCGGAAATCGTCCATATTGGACTGCATCATTTCAAGGTACTTTTCAAGGGTGATGCCCTGCATCTGGAGACGCTGAGCAAAGTCGTTGCAGATGTTGTCGAGCTGTGCTTCGATCATAACATCCGGAACTTCAACCTTCATCTTTGAAACGACAACGTTCATTACAGCAGCTTCAAAAGCGTCGTTTGCCATCTTCTCGCGAGTCTCGCGGAGCTTCTTTGTGATGTCCTTCTTGAGCTCATCAAGTGTCTCAAACTCTGAAACATCCTTTGCAAACTCGTCATCAAGAGCCGGAAGCTCTGTTTCCTTAACTTCGTGAACCTTAACCTTAAATACAGCTTCCTTGCCTGCGAGGTCATCGGAGTGGTACTGCTCGGGGAATGTTACGTTTACTTCACATTCTTCTCCTGCACTCTTACCAACAAGCTGTGCCTCAAAGCCGGGGATGAACTGGTTAGAGCCAAGCTTCAAGCTGTGGTTCTCACCCTTACCGCCGTCAAATGCAACGCCGTCCTTAAAGCCTTCGTAGTCGATAACAACTGTGTCGCCATCCTTAGCTGCACGTTCAACAGTAACAAGGCGAGCGTTCTTCTCGCGCATGAAGTTGATTTCTGCATCAACATCCTTCTTTGTGACAGAAACAGCCGGCTTCTCAGCTTCTACGCCCTTGTACTTACCGAGCTTGACTTCGGGCTTTACAGTAACTGTAGTCTTCATAACAAAGCCGTCGTCGTTTATATCAACAAGCTCTACCTCAGGATAGTCAACAGGCTCGATGCCGCTTTCTTTTACAGCAGCTTCGTATGCAACCGGGTATGCGATGTTGATAGCATCCTCTGTGAAGACGCCTGCACCGTACATACGCTCAATCATTGCTCTCGGAGCCTTGCCCTTACGGAAGCCCGGGATAGCAATCTTTGACTTGTTCTTGAGATATGCTTTTTCCATAGCATCATCAAACTCAGGCTTCTCAACCTGGATTTCGAGACACACCTTTCCGTTCTCGAGTTTTTCTGTTGATTTCAATTTCATTTGAGATCATTCCTTTCGAATCGGTTATAACCTAATTATTGTAACAGATTTTTACCTGTTTTTCCACATCTTTTTTTGTTTTTTTTGAAAAAATATTATCTTTCGTTGTTTTGTTAAACTTTTACTGTTTATTGCTATGCATTTTTGTGCTTTTAGCCTATGCACAAAGGCTTAAAACGGAGATAATCTGCAGAAATAAGAGAGTATCTTACGTTCTTGTGCTCTCCTTCGAAAGCACTCTTGTGGCCGTAGCTGTGAAGATGACCGTAGAAACAAGCTTCAACGCCATATTCCGAGAGCATATCGGTTATTTCCTCGCACTCAAAACCGTTTGCTATCGGCGGGTAATGAAGAAAGCAGAAAATTCGTTCAGGAGATAGTTTCTTCCCTTCCTCAAGTGAAAAGCGAAGTCTGCCTATTTCTCTGTCATAAATCTTTCTGTTTTCTGATTCTTCCTCGAAAAACCAGCCGCGTGTTCCGCAGAGGGCCGTACCGTCAATCAAAAAAGCGTTGTTATGAAGAATGTCGATTGTATGTATATCATTCTCGGCAAAGAAACGCTTTGTTTTTGTTGCAGTCTCCCACCAGTAATCGTGGTTCCCTTTCAGGATAATCTTCTTTCCCGGAAAAGAATCTATAAGCTTGAAATCAAGGAGGGATTCTTTAAGAGACATCCCCCAGGAAAGATCGCCAGGAATGATAGTTATGTCATTGTCTGAAAGCTCCGAGAAACTTTGCACAAGCTTATTTTCGTAATCCTCCCACATTGGACCGAAAACATCCATGGGTTTATTTACCGATCTGGACAGATGCAAATCGGCGATAGTGTAAATTGCCATTTACAGTTCTCCGTTTGTGAATTTAAGAACGACATCTGCAAGATCCTCGCGGTTTGCAGAGTCGAGGAATCGCTCGGGAATATCGAAGATTGACGCAAGCGGTGCAGGAATTTTGTTTGCCGTTGTCTTTTCGAGAATCTTGAGAAGCTCCTCCCCGTCGGTTTCAATGTCAATTCCGAGAGCAGAGAGAACGCTGTCTGCAAACTTGAACGGGCTTGCTGTGGATGCAAGAAGCGTCGGTGTTTCATCGCCGGTTTCCTTGCGGTACTTGTTATATACATTTACAGCAACTGCAGTATGAGTATCAAGGAGATACTTATGCTCTGAGAACACATTCGAGATAGTCTTCAACGTGTCCTCAGGTGTGCAGAAACCGCCGTAGAAGAGATTTGAAATCTTTGCATAGATTTCGTCACTTACCGTGTAAACACCGTCAGTTGCAAGCTGTGACATATACTCGCGGACAGCCTTATCATTATTACCTGAAAGGTTGAAGATAAGACGCTCGAGATTGCTTGAAATAAGAATATCCATTGCCGGAGAATTCGTAACGTGGAACTTGCGGTTTTTATCGTACTTTCCGCTGTTGAAGAAGTCGGTAAGAACGTTGTTGAAGTTGGATGCGCAGATAAATTTCTTTATCGGAATTCCCATTTCTCTTGCATAGAATGCGGCAAGGATGTTTCCGAAGTTACCTGTCGGAACGCAGACGTTAATCTCTTCGCCCTCGCTGATTGCGCCGCTCTTTAAGAGGTCAAAATATCCCGAAACGTAATATGCGATCTGCGGCACTGCACGACCCCAGTTAATGGAGTTTGCAGATGAGAAGATGCAACCGTTATCGGAAGCTTTTGCGCGGATTTCCTCATCGGAGAAAATCTTTTTCATAGCAGACTGAACATCGTCGAAGTTTCCGACAACAGAAGAAACATAAACGTTTTCGCCTCTCTGTGTTGTCATCTGACGCTGCTGAATCTGGCTTACGCCGTCCTTCGGATAGAATACTGCAATCTTTGTTCCCTCGACATCTGCAAAGCCTTCAAGAGCTGCCTTGCCCGTATCACCCGATGTTGCAACAAGAATGCAAGCGAGACGCTTCTCACCTGTCTTCTTGAGAGCAGAGGACAAAAGATACGGAAGCATCTGGAGAGCCATATCCTTGAATGCGGAAGTCGGGCCGTGCCAGAGCTCAAGAATGCCGAGGTTTTTCTCAAGCATATGTACGGGAGCTATGGATGATGAATCAAACTTCTCGGAGCTGTAAGCCTTTTTTGAAAAATCGCGAAGCTCTTCTTCTGAAAAGTCTGAAAGAAACTTTCCGAGAACGAGTGCGGCACGCTCCTGATAAGATGCATTAAGAAGAAATTTTTTATCCTCGTCAGTAAGCTGCGGAATGTTTTCCGGGCAGAAAAGGCCGCCATCCTTGCTGAGACCTTTTACTATTGCCTCGGCTGAGCTTAACTTCAATGAGACATCTCTTGTGCTAAAGTACTTCATAGAAACTTCCTCCAAAATTAAAAAGCGTTTTCGATAATGTTGATTGTATGATTTTCGGATATACCGTCAGGGGCATAAACTTCTGCCACATCAAAGCGTACATCCTTTTTTGTTTCGTTACACGATAGCCAGATTTCTGCAGTCATACGGAGCTTTTTCTGCTTTGCCGCAGTGACAAATTCCGATGCACTTCCAAATTTGTCGTTCTTTCGAAGTTTGACCTCGACAAATACAACAAACTTCTTGTTTTCTGCAATTATATCAATCTCGCCAAAGCGTGTTCTGTAATTTAATGCAATAATTTTATAACCGTTTTTCTTCAAGTGTTCTGCGGTGAGCGCCTCTCCCCATCTGCCGAGTAACGTTGAATTCATTTCAGCAATGCACCGCCCTTGTACTTCTTAAAGAAGCTTCGGCGGTGTACGGGGGAAAGTCCGTACTTTTCAACCATCTCATAGTGAAGCTTCGTTGGGTATCCCTTATGCTTTTCGAACATATACTCGGGATATTCTTCAGCGAGCTTTAACATAAACCTGTCACGGCTGACCTTGGCAAGGATAGAAGCTGCGGCGATATTTGCAGAAAGCGAATCGCCCTTTATTACATAGCGAATAGGAGCTTCTGTATCAAAAAGCTGGTTGCCGTCAACAAGCACATACCCTGCAGGCACAGAAAGGTCATCAGTCGCCCTTTTCATAGCCCAAAGGGATGCACGAAGGATGTTCATCTCGTCTATTTCTGCCTCTGTACTGCTCTTGATGGAATAAGCAACAGCCTTTTCGCAGATGATGTCAAAAAGCTCTTCGCGCTTCTTTTCACTGATTTTTTTTGAGTCGTTAAGACCTTTGATTTCAAGATTTGGCGGAAGAATTACCGAAGCTGCAAAAACAGGACCTGCAAGAGGACCGCGCCCTGCTTCATCCACACCGCAGATGTTACTGTATCCAAGCTCATAAAGCTCGTTTTCAATTGCCCAAAGGTTGTTTTCCATAAGTATTCACTCTACCATTCTGAGAGCATTCCGCGAAACTCGATTTTTTCAAGCGGCTCACGGTCTGCTTCACTGACGTTTTCAAGAGTAATTCTGCCAAGCGCACCTTCGCGGAATTCGTCAAGGAGTGTTTTCGCCATGCGCTCGGTGTTTACTTCGCCGCCGGAGATCAAGAAACCTCTCGCTTTTCCTGCACGCTCAAGAATCTCATATCCGGGTTCTTCGGTGTTTGAAGTAATCTTATACCTTGCATTGAGATTGTCAGCATAACGCTCGGAAAGCACTTCCATAAAGAGAGATGCAAGAGACTCTATATCAAGAATATCGTCTTTAATTGCGCCGGTATAGGCAAGATTGAGAGCGGTACGTTTATCATCGAATTTAGGCCAGAGCATACCCGGAGTGTCAAGAAGCTCAATGCCCTCACCTGCACGAATCCACTGCTTGTCGCGCGTTACACCGGGGCGGTCTTCTGCCTTTGCAACAGTTCTTCCCGCAACCTTATTGATAAACGATGACTTTCCAACATTAGGCACACCGCAGACCATAACTCTTATGTTTCTGCCGATGAGACCTTTTTCGTTCCAGGCCTTGATTTTGTCAGAAAGAAGGGTTCTTATTGCAGAAGCAAACTGCGAGACACCGCTGCCGTTTTTTGAGTTTGTTTCAAGGACAGAATATCCCTGCTTTTTATAATACTCCGCCCATTCTTTTGTCTTATTCGCATCTGCTAAATCGACGCGGTTTAAAATAATTAGGCGTGGTTTTGATTTTGAGAGTTCAAATATATCGTAATTTCTGCTTGAAATCGGGATACGCGCATCCAAAATCTCGCATACGGCATCAACCATTTTGAGGTTGTCCGTAATCATTCTGCGAGTTTTGGTCATATGCCCGGGGTACCATTGAATGTCCATTTTGTACCTCCAAAAGCTTTAGCTTTTATTTTACTGTTCCGAAACTCTTTATCGGAAGGACGCGGAGAATAACACGTCCGTGAATATTGGATTTATGAACCATACCGAGGCTTGCGTCACGGCTGTCTGCGCTGTGGTTTCTGTTGTCTCCCATTACAAAGACACAGTCCTCCGGAACCGTTGCAGGAAACTCCATATCCATCTGACGGGATGTTTTTTCTGCAATATATGGTTCACGAAGCGCCTTGCCGTCAACATAAACAATCCCTTCTCTGAAATTGATGTCAATTTCCTGGCCTTCAGTAGCTATAATGCGCTTTACAATCATCTTGCCATCCATAAAAGAATCCTTTGATAGAACGACTATGTCGCCATATTCAGGCTCATAAAAGAGGTTTGAGGTAATAAGCCAATCCTTATCGTGGAGTGTCGGATACATTGAATCTCCGTCAACTCCGACAATTCTGAAGAGGAATATAAATATAAGAACAACTGCGCTCAGAATAACGGTAATATTCTGAACCCAATCAAAAATCTCATCTTTAACTGAAGGCTGCTTCTTTTGAGCATCTTCAAAATGTGCGTTTTCAGACATAATCTCACGCTCCTAAATAAGTGAAAAGGGGGAAGACTGCAAAGCCCTCCCCTTCTCCAGTTAGATATTTTCCTTGACCTTTGCTGCCTTACCAACTCTGCCACGCAAGTAGTAGAGTTTTGCACGTCTGACTTTACCCTTACGGACAAGCTCAAACTTTGCAACGTGCGGTGAGTGAATCGGGAATACCTTTTCAACACCTACGCCGTATGACAAGCGACGAACTGTAACCGTTTCCTGAATGCCGCCATGCTTCTTAGCAATGATTGTGCCTTCGAAAACCTGAACGCGCTCACGGTTACCTTCCTTAATAAGGACATGGACACGGACAGTGTCACCAATGCTTATTTCAGGTAAATCTTTCTTAATCTGACTGTCTGTCAAATTCTTGATAAGATCCATTGATGCACGCCTCCCTTCTTCATAGCCGTTCTTGCCTTAACTGCGAAGACAGAGGACCGACCGTTATATGTCTAGGATATAATATCACATATAAAACAAAAATGCAAGCATAAATTTATTTTTTTCTGATAATTGAACTTTTACTCATTATTTGATATACTATCAGTATTAAATTACGTCAGAGGTTTTACATGAAAGAGTTTATTATAGGTAAAAACGATGCAGAGGCTCGCCTTGACAAATTCGTCGCAAAGGCGGTTCCCTCTCTTCCGTCTAATTTAATACAGAAATATATCCGATTAAAGCGCATCAAGGTTAACTCTGCGCGTGCAAAGGCTGATATGCGCCTCGCTCTCGGCGATACTGTTTCGATGTACTTAAACGACGAGTTCTTTGAAACAAACCGTGCAAAGAAAGCAGAAGGAAAGCTTGCATCAACTTTTCCGAATATTATATACGAGGACGAGAACATTCTTCTCCTCAACAAGCCCGCAGGAATCTCCGTTCACGATGACGATGCAGGCGGAGAAACGCTTCTTTCGCAGATGCTTTCGTATCTCGCTCACAAAGGAGAATGGGTGCCCGAAGAAGAAAATGCCTTTATCCCCGCACTTTGCAACCGCATCGACCGCAATACCTCAGGTATCGTAATTGCTGCAAAAAATGCCGAAGCGCTCCGCATAATGAATGATAAAATAAAAAACCGCGAGCTTTCAAAGTTTTACCTCTGTGCAGTTCTCGGAACTCCAAAGCCGAAAGTCGGAACGCTCAAGGGCTACATATTCAAGGATGCAAAAGAAAACCGAGTTTATGTAAAACCCACTCCATCCCCCGGTGCAAAAACTGCGATTACTAAATATTCCACACTCAAAACAAACGGAAACATCTCACTTGTCGAGTGTGAGCTTATAACAGGCAGAACTCATCAGATAAGAGCGCAGATGGCGTCTGCAGGTTACCCTCTCATCGGAGACGGCAAATACGGCAAGAATGCCGTTAATAAACAATACGGTATGAAGTACCAGGCACTCTGCTCATATAAGCTTGTTTTCAGCTTTAAAACCCCATCAGGCGCACTTGAATACTTAAACGGAAAAACATTTATAATAAAAGACGTACCATTCAAAGAAAAGTTGTTTGGTAGATAAGAAAAAAACGGAGCTGGATTTATACAGTTCCGTTTTTTAGCTCGCTAATTTATGGTATATGTAAATTTTTCCTGTTTACCTGCTGAGTTTGGCAGTTTTAATGTAATATCAAACGAATCATCAAGAGAATCAGGCTCCATATCTACTACACCTACAACTCTGAATGAAATAGTTTTCCCTGCTTCCAATAAATAATTACCCGTACTGATTGTATCCAAAACTTCTCCCGTTGAACCATTTATAAAGGCGCCTGGCGTGAAACCTATATGATCGAATGAATACATATAACTGGTAATATCGTATTTTTTTCCACCATAGGTAAGTTTCCAGTCAAGAGGCATAGCCTTTTCTTCGTTTGACTTGTTGATATTAAGATACCCTGCTCTATCTTTATTTGAAACTTTGAAAGAAACCGAAACAAGTGTCTTTCCTACCGGAGCGCCAATATTCGTCTTTTTTTCTGAGGGTAACAGGAATCCGTCGTCTGTTGTGTCACCCACATATACTGCTAAAGCAGAATCAATAATGGTAAAGTCAACAATATCGGTCGACGCAACGTCAGAAATATTTAACCCCGAAGAATTACCTGCACCGCTTTGACCTGCACAAGCAACTAATAAAATACTCATAACAAATGCTAACATTAAGATAAAGAATCTTTTCATAACAATATCCTTTCTAAACCTGT
>JAZQSI010000120.1:0-9977 GCA_045629985.1 Eubacteriales bacterium | reverse complement strand
ACTTCGGACAAATTGTGTTCATAGATAACAAAAGATCCGCCTGGACGGCGGTGCTTTTGTTATCTAAGTTTTAGTCCGAATAAACTACTCTGACTGTATTCGTAAGTTCATTTCTATACATCACATATCCTCTTGCAACTGTATGTGTTTCTTTCCCCGGTTTTGCGGTAAACTGGCCGAAAGATCCGAACTTCTTCACGCTTGACTTTGACATAAAGCTCGAAACTGCAGGTTTTTGACCTTCAAGTCCGAAAACAATTCCCGCATCAAGCATTGTATATCCGCGAGGAACATTGAAAACAATGAACTTTTCTCCATTTCTTGCATCAAGGAATACAGACGGAAGTCTGACTTCACTTTCGTCATTATATATAGCAGTCAGGGTTACATCTCCCCAAAGTGCTATTTTTATTGTCGGCTCATAACTGATAATGCTACTACCAATCATCCAATAATCGAAATTTTCCGTGTCCTCAGCTGTATATTCCACAAAATCACCGTAAAGTCCGGTTTTTTTACTGTTGCCTGCTGAATCTAAAAATGTTGCAGTGTACGACACTTCCTCATTATCCTTGAATTGTGCAACTACTCGGGTGTTTTTCCTTGAAAGTTCTGTGTCTGAAGTGAAGATACTTCCATCTTCTTTTTTCCACATATCAAACAAGTATCCCGTTATTTCAGCCTCGGGAATCTTATCTTCATCTACCATATTGTTCTCATTGGCCTTAACACTTTCGATAAGAACACCGTTTCCATTCCAGAACTGAACTGTTTTTGAAGCATCTTGCGTTTCCTTTTCATAAACCGCTTCCAAAGTAAATGAACTGTTTGCATTAAAAGAGTACTCATTTTTTTCGCTGACATATGTTCCGTTTCCGTTTGCCCAATGTCTGAATGCATATGTATTTTCGCCTGAAATATACTTAGGTGATGCTACTGCAACGACTTTCTGTCCTCTGGTGCATGCCCCGACATGTCCTGTTACATAGTCATCAACCGTAACAGCCTCATTGAGTTCGGGTAAAGATGCCCGAACTATATATGAGACACTCTCCTGCGCATCATACAAATCGACCCCGAGCGCAAGCCTTACCGCCTCTTTTACGTTAAGGATTCCATATCCGTAATTGATATCGTATCCAACATCCCCTGCTTCAACCGCGCTGTCTTTGATTATCTCCCTTATCCCTCCCGGAGTAAGTTCAGGTTTTACATTCTTGAGAACAGCCACACTCGCCGCTACCACAGGGCTTGCGAGCGAAGTTCCGCTACTCTTCATATATCCGCTGACGGTTTTCCCCTGCTCGTCAAAGATAGTTATGGGGGCTCTTACGTCCTCGCCGGGAGCCGCAATGAACACACTGCTGTTCTTCACAGAAAAAGAAGAGACCTGTTCCGTTTCATAGCTGACAGACCCGACACCTATGACATTTTCAAATGCAGCAGGATAAAGGGCAGCGTTGTTTACAACAATGTTGTTACTTGAATCAAGACTGTAGTTTCCGACTGCAGCAATTACCGTAACCCCATTTTCCTCCGCATGATTCACTGCATCCTCAAGGGATTTTAAGGTACTTACATCTTGTCTGAAACCAAGGCTCAAATTGATTATATCACAATCGTATTCATCAACTGCGGCATAAATTGCATTACATACTGCAAAAAGATCAGGGTTTCCGTTTCTGTTATCGACTTTAAGCGGAACAATCTGCGCTCTGCTGGCAAGACCTTTAGTTCCATATCCATCAGCAGCAGAGGCAACCACGCCCGCAACCAATGTTCCGTGCCCCACAGCATCTACTACTTCTTTTTTGTTGTTGTAATAATCATATCCGTCAAGCAGGCGATTTTCAAACTCCACGTGAGGATTTACCCCCGTATCTATAACAGCCACCTTGACTCCCTGACCGAAACATCCAAGTTCCCATGCTTCTTTTGCCTTTATCAGATTAAGGTCATACTGTTCGTAATAGTCGGTGTATATAGAATCGTATGCAATGTCGCAAAACTCACCCTCAACGTTTTCCTCATACCAGTCAACCATTCCCGCATCCAACAGATCACGAAGCTCCTCCTCGCTTACCAGAAATCCTCCCGTAGGAGAGGAGTTGTCCCGCATGGAGAAAGTTCGAAAAGATGGGTAAACTATATATTCTTTTTGCTCTTGTGCCGATACACCCATGACAAGCATCGCCACAAAAGAAATCGCAATAACTACTTTTAACAGGCTGAATATTCTCTTCATTTCAAGCACCACACACTATAGTTTGTTGCTTTAATTCTACCCCTTTTCCACCCCTTTGTCAAGAAAACAGGGAGCCGAGGTTCGGCTCCCATTTCTTATCTTTTTCCGAAAATTCGGATGAACAATTTTATAAACTCCTGAATCGGCAGAATCGCGAGTGCAAGAGCTATTGCAACGCCATACTCCTGCAAATCGAGGCGAGCAAGTGAAAAGGCATCTGCAAGGAACGGGACCTCAATAACTACTGTTACGAGTATAAACGAAAGTATTGCCGCGCCCCAGAGCCAGAAATTCTGCGACTTCATCTTGAACACGGATCCCGTAAGCGAGCGCAGATTGAACGAATGCACGATTTCACCAAGGGCAAGCGTCAAAAACGCCATGGAAGTACCGAGCTCTCCTGCTGTATACGGAAGAGTTCCGAACTTCGCAATGTGATGCGGGAAAAGAACATCGTGTCCGATGTAGTAGGATGCGAGAGTTATCGCTGTAAGAAGAACGCCTTGATATACAACAGCAAAACCTACACCGCCCGAGAACACACCCTCATCTGCCTTTCGCGGTTTTCTTTCCATTATATCCCGTTCAGGCTTTTCCATACCGAGTGCGAGTGCAGGCAGGCAGTCCGTAACAAGATTTATCCAGAGAAGATGGACGGGTGAAAAGAGCGTAAATCCCATAAGCGTTGCGAAGAAGATTGACAGTACCTCGGAAAGATTTGACGCAAGCAGGAACTGAATACACTTTCTGATGTTATCGTAAATACGTCTTCCCTCTCCTACCGCCGCGACTATTGTGGCGAAGTTGTCATCTGCTAAAATCATATCCGCAACGTTCTTTGTGACATCCGTGCCCGTGATACCCATACCGACACCGATATCGGCATTTTTGATAGACGGCGCATCGTTTACACCGTCACCAGTCATGGCAGTAATCTTGAGAAGTTTCTGCCACGCCTTTACGATTCGCGTTTTATGCTCAGGCTGAACTCTTGCATAAACGGAGAATTTTTCGACAACTCGGTCAAACTCTTCTTCCGAAAGACTAGAGAGTTCTGCCCCAGTCATGGCCTGAGTTTCATCATCAATGATATTCAGCTCACGCGCGATTGCTACTGCGGTGTCCTTATGGTCTCCCGTTATCATGATCGGGCGAATACCTGCGCGACGGCACTCTTCAATGGCGGCTTTGACCTCATCGCGGACGGGGTCTATCATACCGGCAAGACCAACAAAGCAAAGTTCGCATTCAAGAGCCGCATCCTCATAGCTTTCGGGAACGTTTTCATATCTGCGTTCTGCCGCGGCGAGAACACGCAATGCTCGGTCTGCCATAGCCTTGTTTTCGGCAAGGATTTTTGTCTTTATCTCATCTGTCAGTTCAACAATTTCTCCGCCGAAATATGCGCTCTTACAGCACTTTAGGATTTCATCGGGCGCACCCTTTGTAAACTGAACAATCTCCTCTCCTTTTCTGAACACAACAGACATCATCTTGCGTTCGGAAGAAAACGGAGCTTCTCCTATGCGGACATATTCTTTTATCTGCTCGTTCTTATCAAAACCTAGCTTATATGCAAAGTTGATAAGCGCGCATTCGGTCGGCTCACCTATTGCAGATTTCGTTTCCGCATCGAGCTCTGCATCAGAGGCAAGCGCCATTGCCGTTGCAAGAAATTTCTCATCCTCACAGAAGCTCTCGACAACCGTCATCTTGTTCTGCGTAAGCGTTCCCGTCTTGTCGGAACAGATTACCTGCGTACAGCCCAGCGTTTCTACGGCAGTGAGCTTTCTTATAATCGCATTTCTCTTCGACATATTTGTAACACCTATTGAGAGAACGATCGTAACAACCGTAGCAAGACCTTCGGGAATTGCGGCAACTGCAAGCGAGATTGCAATCATAAACGTATCTATAACGGTATCAAAATTTGCAGCACCGTTAATCACAATAGATCGTACTATGTTTATTCCGAAAATGACTATGCAAATGCCTATTACAAGCTTTGTAAGCACCTTTGAAAGTTCAGAAAGCTTCATCTGCAAAGGAGTTTTTCCTTCCTTTGCCTGAGTGAGTGCTTCTGCAATCTTTCCCATTTCGGTATCCATTCCCGTTGCGGTTACTACTGCACGTCCACGACCGTAAACAACGACACTTCCGGAGAAAACCATATTCTTTCTATCGCCGAGCGAAACATCGCCCTTTTCACCTGCAGAAAGTGCCGCAACATCTTTAGTTACGGGGACAGATTCTCCCGTGAGCGCCGCTTCTTCGACCTTGAGGCTCGCGCACTCGATGATTCTTGCATCTGCCGGGACTGCCGCGCCCGCTTCGAGGATGATTATATCTCCGACAACGAGTTCTTCGCTCGGCACTGTCTGCGTGCGTCCGTCGCGGATTACGATTGAGGTCGCCGCTGTCATCTCCTGCAGAGCGGATATTGACTTTTCAGCTTTACTTTCCTGGACAACACCCAAAACAGCGTTAATGATAACAACGGCCATAATGATTATCACGTCCGCCGGAAACTCGTTCTCATAAACAGCCATCACACCTGCAATTACAGCCGCAATAATAAGTATAATTGTCATCGGCTCGGCAATCTGCTTGAGAAAGCGTTTGAAAATTCCATCCGTTTTTGCCTCACGGAGCTTATTTCTGCCATTCTCCGAAAGTCGCTTTTCCGCCTCTTCCTTTGAAAGACCATTTTCAGAAACAGAAAGCTCCTTCATTACCTCTTGATAGTCCTTTAAATACTCTTTCATCATTTACACCTCTTTTTATAAATTATTTACTAAAAAAAGAGACTTATTTGCATACAGTACAAATAAGTCTCATCATTTCAAACAAAGCCAGAGTGCATATACACCCGATTGTTGACTTTATTGCGTAAAACGCCGATTACTCCCTTTTCGGTATTCAATTAAAGCACGAGTGGCAGATTACTTCTTCTTTTCCTTTTCTTTTTCGAAAGAAACGCCTGCAACCTTGACATTGTCCGCTTCTACCTTGATGCCGGTCATTGACTCAACAGCGGAAATGGAGGCTTCCTGCACTGCCTTTGCAACAGTCGGGATAATGACACCCTTTTTTACCGTAATTGTAACAAAAAGCTCAACCGACTCTTCTGCGATTGCAACCTTAACGCCCTTTGAAGCAGGTTTCTTTGCAAGGAAATCCGTAACAAGTGCTGTACCAAGGCTTGCAACTCCCTCAATCTCACCTGCCGCAATTGCTGCAATTGATGCGATAACATCCTCGGAAATGGTAATCTTGCCTGTATCGTCAACTCGCGTTGTATATTCTTTAAGTTCAGCCATATTAACGTCTCCTTTATCTACAGTATATGTATAGTATAACTCAAAACTCACTTAATTTCAATAATTTTTATTTGGCTCGGTGAAATTCCCGTTTCGCTGACAACGATGTCTTTTATTTTTGTAGTGTCCGCGGCGGTAAGACCTGACTCCGGCGCACTTACAATCACGTTTACGCCCTTTTCATTGATAAGCGCAACGCATTCTCCAAAACCTTTCGCTTTGATGAGCGTTTCGATGCGTGTTTCGCTTATTGCTCCGCTCGAGATTGTCTCAATGCTCTTCGCCGCACGGTCTCGTGATTCCTCCGGCAAGCTTTCCTCTTTTGCCGCTTCTTTGAGCGTTGTTATTGCACTGTCCCGCGCTTTCTGTTTTTCGAGCCGCGCCTCTTCGAAGTATCTCTCCCTATCTTCCGCTACAACAGGAGCGTCTGCATCTTCTGTATTTTGCTCTCCGAGAGTTGTTATCAGTCTTTCATCATCGTTTCCAATCTCTGCCGTATTGAGATTCAGATACACCGCAACACATAAAAACAAAATCACAATTGCTGCTACCGTAGTTTTTTTCTTCATCATATCCTCCTAATTTTTCATTTTAATTATGCTTATTTTGTCTGTTGAGAGCCCCGTAAGCGCTGTTACGGAATTGGTGATTGCCGTTCTCACCGATGGATTCTCCGCACCGTCGCAAATTATCATCGCTCCGCGAAACTCCGGATAAACTTCTTTTATCACGAGCGGACTTTCTCTCCCCGAACCTTCCGAGAGTATGCTCGGCTTTACGTCGCTGTCTCGCTCACGCATCACCCCACCTTCATTTTCCCTTTCACTTTTTTTAGAGTCCTTTTCGTATATATTGGCAGGTCCCGAATCTATCGAAAGAATTACCTCGCAACGTCCGACACCGCTACATTCAGAAAGTGCCTTTTCCACTCGTTTCTCAAAATTTTCGATTTCAAACGGCACCATTGTCCCGCTCTTTTCCATCGCAGGCTCTTTTCCCTGCGGCAAAAGCAACAAAAAGAAGCCAACTGCGATTACAGCAATCAGATATTTATATTTCATCAGAAATTTTGGGAGCAGCGGTAATCTCATTTTTTTCTTTTCCATCTTTTATTTCCACACTCTCTTTCGCGATACCGAGCTCGTTCTCAAGTATAGTCAACACACGATCAGAGATGCCGCGCCCGTGGCATTCGATCGTCGCTGATAGAACCGCTCCATCGCTGACTTCTACACTTACCTTGCATTCATTTTCGTCTGTTTTTGCTTTCTCTAATACATATGCCGCAAGCTTCTCCTGTATGATATTATTTTTTATATCTGCGGTTTTTTCTTCTGCCGTTTCAATTCTCTCTGATATTTTCTCTTCGTAGACTTTTCCCATACCAAGAAGCTTCGCTCCTTCAAAATCAAAAATCGGCGATACGAGTGCTACTAAAACGAGTATGCTGCCAAGCATTGACGCTACCCTGCCTGCGCTGTTTTTCGGTGCAATGACCGATATTATGGAAACAATGAACGAAACTGCCGCAAGAGCCGCAATCCAAGAGCTTATCCCTTCCATTTACAACACCCCCACGCTTCTCATTGCGGCGATAATCGCGATTATAATTACCGTTGCGACCGTTGCACACATTGCGATAACAAGACCGAAGCTTTCTGCAAGCTTTGAGGATAGAGCCGCAACCTGCCCGTTAATCACAGGACTTGAAACAAGCGATGCCGCCTTGAAGCTCAAGTAGTTTACAAGCATAGCCGCAAACGGCGTTGCAAACGCCGAAAGGATTGAGAGCATACCGAATACTCCTACCGAGTTTTTTATCATTGCCGCGCCTGCAACAATCGTTTCCGCCGCTTCTGACACCGCACCTCCGACTACGGGAATTGCCGCTCCCATCGCAAACTGTGCAACCTTGAGCCCTGCCTTATCCACACTGCCCGCAACAATTCCCGAAATTCCTATATACGACACAAACGCTCCAAGTATTACTTTGAGCGTCACGGACACTGTTTTTGACGAAAACTCCGATATTTTCTGCAACACGTTGTTATTCGCCGCGGCATTTGCCGTGGCGGCAAAGATGTTTATATAAACAAGCGGCAGGAGCACCTTTTTTATAAGCGTTATAAGAACATCCGAAAACAGAAGCGTTATCCCCGCTTTGACCGTTGCCGCACCCGCTACGCCGCACGTAGCCTCCGCCGCCGCAACAGTCGGCAGGAGCGCTTTTGAAAAATCCTCTACGCCCGATATGAATTCCTTGCCCATTCCGATCACGCTCGTTACGCTGCCTGATGCCGCGGCGGTGACAGCAATCGCCCCCACGAGCGAAAGCGAAGTCTTTACCGCACCATTATCTCCGATCGGCGCAAAAGACTCTACCGAACTTACGAGAAACGAAACAGCCGCGATTACACATACACACAGAACCCCCTGCGAAAGAAACCCTTTGATTCCGTCAACCGTCTTTGAAAACACATCCGAGAGCCCGTCCGAAAAAGAGGGGTTTTCCTGATACTCAACATCTGCCTCTTCAGGTGCACCGGATATTACCTCCGAAACTTGGAGCGCATCATACAAATCATTTTTTGCAAAACAAGAAGGCGCAAGCATCACAATCAAGATGCATATACAAAATACCTTTTTCATATTCTTCCTCACGATGTAATCTGCGAAAGCAGACCGAACATAAGCGGTATTGCAAACGAAACGGCAACAGCGCCTCCGACGAGTTCAACATATGATGCGGCAGACTGGACACCGCTTTCCTTGCACATGTCCGAGGCAAGGCGAGCTACAATGCTTATGCCGAGAGTTTTCACGAGCGGCTCGACGAGATCTGCATCTATCCTCGCCCACTCGGCAAGCTCATAAATCAGCCCAACAACCCGCCCCAAAGCTCCCGCTGCACCAAAAACGAGAACGGCAAGCAGAGCTATTGAAACTGTCACAGAAATCTCGGGGACAGTCTTTCGAAGAGAAACGACTATAATTGCGCCGAGAACCGCAAGTGCTGAAACCTTGATTACAACTTCCATACTCTAAAACCCGAAGGTTGATTTTATCAGGTCAAACAGACGGCTTATTTCACGAACAATTATCATAAGAACTACAATCAACCCCGCAAGCGTTGTCATCATTGCCTGCTCCTCGCGCCCTGAACGCACAAGAAGCTGATTTAAGACAGAAACGAGTATTCCGATTGCCGCAACCTTAAAAATCAAATCAACCTGCATTTTTACAACTCCATCAAATCAAGACTATCACCAGCGCAACACCGCATATAACACCGAGCTTTGCATACAGCTTACCGAGGCGTTTTTTATCTTCTGCCGCACTCTCCGCAAGCGTGCCGACACGCCGCATTATGTGGGAAATTGCACTCACCTGCTCCTCGGCACTGTATCTGCCGAGAATACTCCCAAGCTCGCGCAGAACCTCTTTTTCGTTTGATTTAAGCTTCAGATTTTCTGCACGCGATAAGCTTTTTGCCCAGATAAGCGAGAACGGCACATCAGGTCTCTCCCGCTTTTCTTTTGCACATTCAGAAAAGAGCTTGTCAAGCGGTGCGGAAGCCTCTTGCGAGAGTTTTTCCATAAGCTCTGATACGGGTGTAAGACAGTTTCCTATCTCCGAGCGCATTATATCAAGAACGGGAAGAAAACTCGCTAATACGCGAGCACGCGTCGAAAGCTCGCTTGACGCACACACTCCTATCACCGTCGCGCCACCTATAAGAAGCAAAGAACCGAGAATTCTTATCATATCTGAACCTCTCCCATTTCACAAAGGCTATGTGAAAACTTCCCGTCTTCCTTTTTCAATACGAGCGCACTTTCAAATACATTCAAATCGCGGAGAGTTTTATACATCGGACGTTTAAAAACTTCCTCAACACTCCCGCCATGAACAGTTGCGATAATTCCGACTCCGCAACCGTATATCGCCGAAATCGCTCCCATATCTTCTTCTGCCGTGATTTCATCAAGCGCGACTATATCCGGAGACATTGTCCGAAGCATAAGGCTTGCCCCTCTTGCCTTTTCAATACCGTCAAGTACATCCGTACACTTTCCTACATCAAACTGCGGCATTCCACGACGCTTTGCCGCAATCTCGCTACGCTCGTCCACAAGCGAAATCCTGAATCCCGAGTCAGAAAGCCGTCTCACAAGGTCACGAAGCATGGTTGTTTTGCCGTGTCCCGGCGGCGAAATTATCAATGTGTTCCGAAACTTACCATTTTGCACAATATATGAAACAACACCCTCTGCGGCATCCGGAACAGGCTTTGCTATGCGAATGCACACGGAAGATATGTCCCGAAGTGCTCCTGTTTTTACGAACGTTCCGCAAAGACCTATTCTATGACCTCCGCTGACTGTTATGTACCCCTCTTTTATGCTCGTTTC
>JAZQSI010000119.1:0-3214 GCA_045629985.1 Eubacteriales bacterium | reverse complement strand
CGTCATAGACGTTGCGATATACGCTCATCGAAATACCCTGCTGTCCCTTCTGCTGCACCTCGCGAACACCTTTTGCGAGAGACGAGCTTGCCTTTTCGCGTGTTGTGTACGGACTTGTGGAGTGGGTCTTCTTCGTAAGCTTTACCGTAACCTTTTCATCAGGCTCTGTTCCCATAATCTGAACTCTTATATAGTTGTTCTTCGACGTTGCGACAATCTTAACCGGATATTCGCTTGTGTTTACGAATCTGAAGTCAATCGAACCGTAAACAACGGTTGCATCCTCACCCTTGGGGGTGTAGTCAACATAAAACGCATGGTTTCTGCGCTCCGTAATCTTCATGTTTGCGCGAAGTGCCGCCATGTAGATGGTCGAAGAAACCTGGCAGATACCTCCGCCGATACCGTCAACAACCTCGCCCTGCGCAAAAATCGCGGCAGCCTTGAAGCCGCGGGCAGTAGTTCTCGGCCCTACAACCTTGTTGTAGGAGAATTCTTCTCCGGGGTTCAATATCGTGCCGTTTACAAGCTTTGCGGCAAGACGGACATTTGCAGTTCTTTCAACCTTTTTCGGGCTGAAGTGAGTCTCAACCTCTGCAAGGCAGTATTTAAACAGATTTGTTTCAAGATGCTTTGTCTGCACCTTCGGCTGTGTTATCGTAAGCGGTATTCTTATAATTTCATCAGGTGTTTTGTTATATGCATCCCTTGCCGCTTCAAGGTCAAAATCAACGCCGAGCACATGCGGGATAATTTTGTTTCCGTCCTCGCCTTTTTCAAGGTATGCATCCTTCACCTCGGTATGCACTTCGGAATAAACCTTGTCAATATCGATTGCAACAGATGTTGCCGTCTCGCGCTCGAGTGCGATTGTCGAATAATCCTCATTCATAAAAGCATTCATAAGCTTTTCACGGAACGCTTCTTTGTTTATCGTATTTCCGTCGTGGCGCGGATGAAGAATAAGGGTTTCTTCCTCAATCGTGTATTCCGCATCAACCGGTGCAACGTCATACTTCGAAACCTCAAGGAAAACCTCCTCAAAAGCATCTTCACCGAAATTTATTGCGCAGCCTACGTCATATCCGCCAAACATGGCTTTCAGCACTGCACCGATGCGGGTAAATAAGCCGCCCTCGTGGCCTGCGGCATATGCGTTCTTTGCAATGTCCTCTGCGGGCACGGTGATATCAAGCTCCGAACCCTTTATGATAACCTCATCAAAATCTTCAACAGCAACCTTGAGTTCTGCTTTCTTGTATCCTTCGTCACATGAAGTTCTGATGAACTCCGCTGCTTCAGCCTCGCCATACCCCGAAAGCGGGAGATGCCCTGCCTTTACTCCGGGAAAAATGCCCCCGTATGCATAAGTATAGACAATCAGAGCGAGAAATAAAACAATAACAACCCCCACTGCTGCGAGAGAAATCATCGCCGGCCTGGATGCCTTGATTTTCTGAAGCAAATTCATCATACAAAACCCCTGTCATAATCATAAAAAAATTTATCCTTTTACATTATATAGTATATCTTTTTAGCCTCGCAATTTCAACTACAGTTTTGTAACTTTTAGGACATTTTTCATATTTTTATATAACGGTTGCAAAATTCTCCACTTTTATGTTATACTTTAATATATTACGACATTCGAGAAAGAGGAAACAGAAAATGGAGCAGAACAAATTTTATATTACTACTGCCATTGCTTACACATCAAGAAAGCCTCATATCGGAAACACTTATGAGGTTGTCCTCACGGACGCCATCGCCCGCTTCAAGCGCTCGATGGGCTATGATGTTTTCTTCCTTACCGGAACCGATGAGCATGGTCAGAAAATTGAAGATATTGCAAAGGAAACCGGCGTTACTCCGCAGGAGTATGTCGATGGTGTTGCCGGAGAAATCCGCGACATCTGGGATCTTATGAACTCAAGCTACGACAAGTTCATCCGCACAACGGACGATTACCACGTCGAGGCTGTTCAGAAGATTTTCAAGAAACTCTACGACCAAGGCGACATCTACAAGGGTGAATACAAGGGCTGGTACTGCGTACCGTGCGAGTCCTTCTTTACCGACACACAGGTCGAAAACGGCGTCTGCCCCGACTGCGGCCGCCCCGTAAAGCAGGCAAACGAGGGAGCTTACTTCTTCAAGATGAGCAAATACCAGGATGCTCTCATGAAGCATATCGAAGAAAACCCCGACTTCATCCAGCCGGAAAGCCGCAAGCGTGAGATGGTAAACAACTTCTTAAAGCCGGGTCTTCAGGACCTCTGCGTTTCACGCTCATCCTTCAAGTGGGGCGTTCCCGTTACATTTGACGATAAGCACGTTATATATGTATGGATTGACGCACTTTCAAACTATATCACAGCTCTCGGCTACTCTCCCGACGGCTCGGGCGAGCTTTATAACAAGTACTGGCCGGCAGATGTCCACATCATCGGCAAGGACATTCTCCGCTTCCATACCATTTACTGGCCGATTATGCTCATGGCTCTCGGAGAGCCGCTCCCGAAGAAGGTCTTCGGACATCCGTGGCTCCTCTTCGGAACTGACAAGATGAGCAAATCAAAAGGCAATGTTATTTATGCTGACGACCTCGTCCGCCACTTCGGCGTTGACGCAGTCCGCTACTACGTCCTTCGCGAAATGCCTTTTGCACAGGACGGTACGATTACCTACGAAACAATCATCGCCCGTTTCAACGCAGACCTTGCAAATACACTCGGAAACCTCGTCAACCGTACTGTTGCGATGGCAAACAAGTACTTTGGCGGCAAGGTAGCTTACAAGGGTGTATGCGCTGACTGTGATGCAGACCTCAAGGCGACTGCAATCGCTGCACGTGCAAACGTTGAAGCAAAAATGAACGATTACCGCGTTGCGGACGCACTCGAGGAAATCATCTCCCTTGCCCGTCGCAGCAACAAGTACATCGACGAAACAGAGCCGTGGGCTCTTGCAAAGGACGAAGAGAAGCGTGACCGCCTTGAAACAGTTCTCTTCAATCTCCTTGAGTCCATCCGTTTTATCGGAACTCTTCTCTATCCGTTCATGCCCGAAACTCCAGATAAGATTATCGCGCAGATCGGCGCCGACAAGTGCGACATCGCCGCTCTTTCCGACTTTGCTGAAAGTGGCGAGAAGACCGTAGGCACAGCAGAAGTTCTCTTTGCAAGAATCGACGAAGCAAAGAAACTCGAAGAGC
>JAZQSI010000118.1:0-1938 GCA_045629985.1 Eubacteriales bacterium | reverse complement strand
ATCTCAAAGCGGATGTCATTCTCTGCAAGCGCATTTGCCATTGAAATGGAGTGTCTTACATCAACCATCTCGTCATTTGAGGTGTGGAAGATATAAGCAGGGCTCGTCTTATCCGACACAGCGCTCGCCGCACTCGTGAGTATGATATCTTCTTCCGTCAATTTTTCTTTCATAAGAAGATTCTCGAAGCTCGAAGCGTTATAGTACTTCCCCGTAATTACCGGGTAAATGAGCATCATACCCTTTGGCTTATTGTAACCAAACGGCATATCTATTTCTTTATATATCTCTTCCTTGTGCCACATTGTACCAAGTGTTGCTGCAAGGTGACCGCCTGCGGAAAAGCCTACAACGAAAATATTTTCAGGGTCGATATTATACTTTGACGCATTGTCCTTTATGTGCTTGATTGCCTTTGATGCCTGGAAGAGGTGCGACGGGAACGGCTTTTCGTTAACTGTGTAGTGCAAAACAAAAGCATTGTAGCCATACGGAACAAACGCCTGCGCAATCGGCTCTCCCTCACGTGAGGCACATACGCTGCTGTATGCCCCGCCCGGGATTACGAGAATCGCCTTTCGGACGAAGCCTTCGATTTCTTCAGCAACATAGGTTTCAAGAAAGGCATTTTCGTCTTTTTCATCAAACTTAACTTTATCGTATAACATTCTGATTCCTCCTAAAAGTTACCATAGAAGACAACATCTTCCATCGGCCGAGTATCAAAGTGCATTGCAATGGGTTTTGAATCCTCTGACGGATAACCCATAACAAGAAGTGCTACGGGGATAATGTTTTCAGGAATTTTGAAAGTTTCCCGCATCGCTTTCGGATCGAAATGCATTACCCAACAAGTGCCGACGCCAATCGAATGCGCCGTAAGCATCATATGAGTTGTGACAATTGCCGCATCCACGGGTGCCGAAAGTGCACCGTCATAGGGACGCGTCCAACTCTCGTCCTTGTTGTAGCAAACAAGCATTGCCGCCGGTGCATTAAAATGGCACTTTGTGCATTTCTTAAGTTTCTCCATTGCTTCAGCCGTGTTAAGGACAAGAATCCTCTGTGGCTGGAAATTGCATCCCGTAGGTGCTTTGTGTCCCGCAGAAAGGATAGTTTCTGTATCTTCTTGCGAAAGCGGTCTATCTTTAAACTTTCTTACAGAATATCTTTCAGTAATGACTTTTTCAAATTCCATATTTATCTCCTAAAACGGCAGTTCTTTTCCCTGCTTTTTCCATTCGCAGAACTCTGCAGTAGCACAGAAGATTACGTCGCCTGCTGAGTTGATAGCTGTCTCAAGAGAATCCTGAACAACACCGATGATAAAACCGACACCGACAACCTGCATCGCAACATCCTGCCCGATTCCGAGAAGCGAGCAAGCCATAGGGATAAGGAGGAGCGATCCGCCAGCAACACCTGAAGCACCGCAAGCTCCGAGAGTTGCAACAAAGCTCAAGAGGATTGCGATAATGATATTAACCTCAACTCCCTGTGAGAATGCAGCAGCAAGCGACATAATGGTAATCGTAATTGCCGCGCCATCCATATTTATTGTTGCGCCAAGCGGAATTGCAACGCTGTAATATTCGCGGTCAAGACCGAGCTTTTCACAAAGGCTCATATTAACAGGGATGTTTGCAGCAGAGCTTCTTGTGAAGAACGCTGTAATTCCCGATTCCTTGAAGCAACGGAAAACGAGCGGATAAGGATTTCTCTTGAGAGAAATCGCAACGATAAGCGGATCAATGACGAACGCAACAACAAGCATGCATCCGACAAGGACTGCAAGGAGCTTGCCGTAATCAACAAAGATTGCAAGACCGTACTCACTTACAGACGAGAAAACAAGACCCATGATACCAAACGGAGCGAGCTGAATTACCCATGCAACAGCCTTTGAAACCGCATTGGAGACATCTGTGAAAAATTCCT
>JAZQSI010000117.1:0-1688 GCA_045629985.1 Eubacteriales bacterium | reverse complement strand
CTCGGAGAACTTGACCTCGCACTTCGCAAGGATAATGCCGTCCTCGGGGAGAAGCTCACGCTTTTCGGTTGCAAGTCCGTCGAACGCGACTGCCTCTGCCGCCGAGATTTCAAGGTAGCAGGTTTTTGTCGGCTCCGTCGTCGTTTTACACGCACCAAGTGCAAAAACCATAACGAAAAGAAGTGTGAGGGATATAAGCTTTTTCATAAAGAATCTTCCTTTCTCGTACTATGCAGATATTATATCATAGGAAAAAGGCAAAATCAAAACAAAAACAATTTACATATCGTGGCGCGTGTGGTACTATACAAGAAAAAGGACAGCGGAAGGTGTTTTTATGATTAAGGTAGGCTTTGGAAAAGGAGAAATAACTCCTCCGATGGGAGCTATTCTTCAGGGGTATTATGACCCGCGATATGCCGACGGAATTCTCGATAATCTTTACGCAACAGCAGTAGCGTTCGATAACGGTGAGAAGCGCGCGGTTGTCATAAGCTGTGATATTGTAGGTATGAATCAGGTGTTTATGGCGCGCGTAAGAGGTGCAATTGCAGACGCATGCAAAATTCCGAGTGAGGCAGTTTTTGTTCACTGCACACACATCCACACGGGGCCGGGCGTTGCGGCAAGCACGAAAACCGCAGTAAACACGGATAATGCAGAATACGGCGAGTGGCTCATTTCGCGCCTTGCCGATATCGCAGGATTTGCGTTCTGTGACCTTGCGCCGTCGGAGATGCTCTGCACTCGCGCCCGCGTTGAGGATGTTGCTTTTGTCCGCCGTTTCAGAATGCGTGACGGCTCGGTGCTGACAAATCCGGGTCGGCAGAATCCCGATATCGACCATGCGCTCTCCGAACCCGATGAAGAAGCACAGCTTCTTATAATAAAGCGCGAAGGAAAGCCTGAAATCGGAATTGTCAACTTCCAGGTTCATCCTGATGTAGTAAGCGGAAGCAAGGTCTCGGCAGACTATCCGGGCTTTGTGAGAGAGACGTATGAATCGCTTATTGAAAACTCACTCTGCATGTACATAAACGGCACACAGGGCGACACAAACCATATCGACGTAAGACTCACCCGTGAGCAGAACCAGGGTTACCATTGGTCGCGTCACATGGGAAGAAAAATCGCAATGGCGGTTGCGGCAAACTACGAAAGAGCCGTCCCAATCACTGGCGATGAGATTGCTTACGGCGAGAAGATTATCTCGGTAAAACACAACAAAGGAACGGAAGAAGAGCTTGCAAAGGCAGAAAAGCTCATCAAGGTTTATAACGAGGTTGGCGTTGACGGTGCGCTTCCGGATGTCCAGCCGCTGATGCACCGTGTCGAGCTGATTGCCGAGGCAACGCGAATAGTTACTATGAGCACCGCTCCCGACGAGAAAGAGCTTGTTCTCAGTGCCGTCGCTGTCGGCGACGTGGTTTTTGCAAGCTTTCCGGGTGAACCGTTTACGGACGTCGGTCGAGGCGTAAAGCGCGGCTCGAAGTTCTCGCTCACAATCCCTGCCTGCTGTGCGAACGGCTACGAAGGATATTATCCGATGGCATCGGCATTTGAAGAGGGAGGCTATGAGGCACTTTCTGCAAAGTATGTAAAGGGTACTGCAGAAAAGCTCATCGAAACCTCACTTGAAATAATAAATAATCTGTAAGAGAGAAAGCACTTGCGAATTTTCGCAAGTG
>JAZQSI010000116.1:0-3336 GCA_045629985.1 Eubacteriales bacterium | reverse complement strand
CGGCAAGCTCGGAATTGAATGTTGAGCCTCCGCCCGAATAATACGAATAGTGGTTATCAAAAACGATTGAGTTTTTCATCATACCGTGGAGATTCGGCATATCCTCTTTGGTGAGAAGCCAGTCGTCTATACCCTCAAGCTGGAGAAAAATGACGTTCTTGCCCTCAAAAATCCCCGTATATGCATTCTTTTTGTGCGGAGTTTCACTTCCGTATGCAGTATTTAAAAACTCAAGCTCTTCTGCCCTTTCCTCGTTCCCTGTGCGGATAAACGTAACATAAAAATCCCTTGCGGTATATTCATAAAAACCGCATATTTTCATATTCTTGTTGCTGTCGCCAAAGCTTTCGTACACATTTCTCGGATTGCGCCACGTATCCCACGCAAGAGAATCATTTGCACGTCCAAGAAGATTCGGCATGACAATGTGAAGAATTGCAAACAGAAACAAAACTGCAAGAAGCGTTTTCCATCTGATTTTTTCGCATTTTGGAAACTTTACGATTGCAAATATTCCTGACGCGAGCACCGCTATATATTTAAGGTGTGTCACAAATCCTACATTTGCAAACGTATCTATAATATCCCCTTTTCCCTCTTCCGCAGACTCAATGAGATGGAAACCGAAGAAAAAGTCCATCCGCGAAAAGTAGAGTGTTTGCGCGAGAAACATCACAAAACAGAGCGCGAAAAGGATGCCATATATAATGCGCCCGATTTTTCGTTCAGGACAAAGCGAGAGTGAAAGTATGAGGGAAATCCACAGAACGGAGAAAAGTATGCTCGTGAAAGTTATTGACTCCGCACTGTAACTGACATTCTTCGTAAGCATACGGATAAACAAATCCATAAGCAAAAACGGAACAAGGCAAAGAAGCATGCGGCAGAGAACGCAAAGGACAGAACCACTATTCACTTTTTCTGTTTTTGTACCTTCCATAGCACACACTCCACATAATTTCCGAATATAAATCGGTTGGATTATACCACGTTGTGCGTATTTTGTCAAAAAACAGCACGGGCAGTTTTTTCCGCCCGTGCTGTCTTTGTTTACGCTATCTTGCTTTTTTCGAAAAGCTTGATGAGAATTACGCCGATTACAAGCCCCGCCGCACCCTGGATTCCGTTCGGGAGAACGTTTACAAGCGACGGACCGAATCCGTAAAGAAAAGCGCCTTCAAACACGAGGTATCCTGCAACCATCACGATTTCAGCCACAAGACCGCTGATAATTCCCGTTGCAACGGTTCCGAGTTTTTTGCGCAAGAGCTTAAAGCCGAAGCATACGATAAGCGCCATAAGCCCTTTTATGATAAAGGTTGCCGGAGCGTAAGCCACAAATCCCGAAAAGACATCCGCAAGAGCAGAGCCGAGGCCCGCCGCAACGAAGCCGTATGCCGGGGGAAGCATCCAACCAGCCATAAGCACGATACAGTCTCCGAGGTTTAAATATCCGCCGAGCGGTGACGGGACTTTGATTACCATTGTTGCGATACATGCAAGAGCCGCAAGCAGCGCCGCCATAACAATTTTCTTTGTTCTTGTATTCATCCGAAACAACCCCTTTACTTCTTTCGGAAAATAGTATATACTTAATCTGACCATATAACAATCACCAAACGAGGAGTATTTTATATAACCAGATGAGATACATACTTAACAAAGAAAAACGCCCCGTTTATCTGGAGCTTTACAAACGGATACGCGACGACATCATTGCAGAGAATTATCCTTACAACACAAAACTGCCGTCAAAGCGCGCTCTTGCGGATGAAACGGGCGTCAGCACCATTACGGTGGAGCATGCGTACTCTCTTCTTTGCGACGAGGGGTATGTTGAAGCCCGGGAGCGGAGCGGTTTTATCGTTATCTTCCGCAAGTCCGACGGGTTTGCCGCCTCAAGCGAGAAACCGACCGAACATACCGTTCTCCATACCGACGGCGATTATCCCGACTTCCCGATTTCCGTATTCAGCAAGACCATGAGAAAAGTTCTTTCCGAACACGGCGATTTGCTTCTTGAAAAATCCCCCAACTGTGGCTGTATTGAACTTCGGGAAGCCATACGCCACTATCTCGCAAGAAACCGCGGTATAAAGGTTGATGTCAAGCAGATTATAATCGGTTCGGGCTCAGAATATCTTTACCGCCTTATCGTTGAGCTTCTCGGACGCGGGCGCAACTATGCCATAGAGTCTCCGTCGTATAAAAAGATTGAGCAGGTTTACAGAGCTACTGAAATAAACTATGTTTCGCTCCCCCTTACGAATTCGGGCATCGACAGCCGCGCTCTTGCAACTGTAAACGCAGACGTATTGCACACAACTCCATACCGAAGCTATCCGAGTGGCGTTACGGCGACTGCATCAAAACTCCACGAATATATCCGTTGGTCAGAGAGAAACGACCGCTATATAATAGAAGATGACTTTGAATCCGAGTTTTCTGTTTCCATGAAACCTACCGAAACACTTTTTGCTCTCTCAAAGGGCGACAACGTTATTTATTTAAATACCTTTTCAAAAACAATTTCTCCCTCTCTTCGCATTGGATATATCGTTCTCCCAAAACACCTTGTTGGTGCCTTTGATGAAAAACTCGGCTTTTACTCCTGCACCGTTCCTACATTTATGCAGTATGTCCTCACCGAGCTTATCAACAACGGCGATTTCGAGCGACACATCAACCGTGTAAGACGAAAGAAGCGTAAAGAGCTTATGTCGGGAAAGTAGCGATATTGTAAACTTTTCTATCCTTTTTGATGTTGAACTTCGGGCACCGTCTTGATATAATAATTGTAGTTTTATATTTCCTGCAAGAAAGGATGTTTTTAATATGAAAACAGGATATTCAAAAATCTGTATCAACCCTCCTTACGGCGCACCTGTCTGCGGCTACTATGAGCAGAGATTCGTAAAGGGTATGCTTGACGATCTTTTCGTCCGCGCAGTTGCGTTTGACGATGGCGAGCGTAAGGCTGTTGTCATAACTCTTGACCTCTGTGTTATTGCGCAGAAGTACTATGATGCTTTTAAGGACGCGATTGCTTCCGCAACGGGGCTTGACCGCGAAGCTATCTACATAACTCTTTCACATTCGCACACCTCCCCCGTTGTCGGCAAGGACTTTGCTTCTGAAAACAGAAGCTCCGAAGCCTATGACGAGTTTCTCAAAACGAGTGTCCGCGATGCGGCGATTTATGCGCTCGCAGACCTCGCGGAAAGTGACCTCAGCTTTGCAGAAACCGAGGCGAAGGGCATTTCATTCGTCCGCCGCTACCGCATGAAGGACGGCTCCGTTGCTACAAACCCCGGTGTTCTTAACGAAAACATAGAC
>JAZQSI010000115.1:0-11127 GCA_045629985.1 Eubacteriales bacterium | reverse complement strand
CTCCTTGGCTCACAGAACGACATGGCTACGATCCGACTTGTTAAAGTGCAAGCTTTATGCGGAAGAGGAAAGAGATGCACTTCTCAAAATTGTTTCCGATATGGAGAAGCTTCTTAATGCGGAAACTGAAAATGCGAAAGCCGCGCTTCCGCTTGTCGATTTCGATTCTCGTCTCGGTTGGGAACCGACGATGGAATACCTCGGCGACAGAGCTCATATCGAGTGGAAGATTCGCCAGATTGGATACGTTCTTGAAAAGGAAATGGTAAAGCTCAAGGAATCAATAGAACTTGACATTTAAGAAAAATACCGATTGCAAAAGCAATCGGTATTTTTTCTTGAATGTTGTCGAAGATTGTGGTATAATGCACGTTGTGTTAAAAACATTGGGGAGGTAAAATATGGTAACGGCACTTATTATTTTTATCGTAATGTACGTACTTATGCTTTCACTTCAGAAGTGGAGACCGTGGATTGCTCTTGCGGGTGCGGTTGTATTTGTTGTGCTTGGAAGCGTGGGCGTGTTTGAATATTCTTTCCTGAAAGCACTTACAGAGGTTGACTATAACGTTCTCCTTATGATAGCGGGAACTATGGGCACGGTAACGCTCTTTATCGAGAGTAAGATGCCTGCCCGCCTTGCGGAAGTGCTCATAAAGAAAGTTCCCAACGTCAAGTGGACGGTTGCTATTCTTTCGCTTTTTGCAGGTGTGATAAGTGCATTTGTAGATAACGTTGCAACTGTTCTTATGGTTGCGCCTGTTGGTCTTGCGATTGCAAAGAAGCTTAAGTTCTCACCTGTTCTTATGCTCATCTCGATTGCGGTTTCCTCAAACCTTCAGGGTGCGGCAACGCTTGTTGGTGATACCACAAGTATTCTCCTCGGCGGTGAAGCAGGTATGAACTTCCTCGAATTCTTCTGGATGAATGGCCGACCGGGCATATTCTGGGGAGTAGAGCTTGGCGCTGTCGCTTCAATTCTCATTCTTCTCTTTATATTTAGAAAAGATACCCAGAAGGTGCAGGGCGAGGTTGAAACCGAGGTCGAAGATTACTTCCCGTCATGGCTTATGATCGGAACAGTTGTTCTTCTTATCGCGGCGTCGTTTATTCCGGAGCCTGCGGAGGGGACATTCATACATACGGTTTATGAGCTCCGCAACGGTATAATCTGTGTTGCTCTTTGTCTTATCGGCATTATCAAGAGCCTTATTGCAACAAAGTCGGGCGCGATGGTGCGCAAGATTGCCGAAGATTTTGACCGAGATACAATATTTCTTCTCTTTGGTCTCTTTATTGTCATAGGCGGTATAAAGAGTGCGGGAGTTATTGATGCAATTGCAGATCTCTTTAAAAACATAGCAAGCGGTAGCCCATTACTGCTCTATGTTCTTTTGGTAGGTGCATCTGTTGTTCTTTCTGCGTTTATTGATAACATTCCGTATGTTATGACGATGCTTCCTGTTGTTACGGGCATTGCAAACGGAATGGGACTTGACCCGAACGTATTCTACTTCGGTCTTCTCATCGGCGCAACGCTTGGTGGAAACCTCACTCCCATTGGTGCGTCAGCAAACATCGCCGCAATCGGTATCCTTCGCAAGAACGGCGAAGAAGTCAAAACGAGCGACTTCCTCAAAATCGGTGTTCCGTTTACTCTGTCTGCGGTTATCGTGGGTGCGGTATTCACTTGGATCGTCTGGGGCGTATAATATAACAACTCAAAGCCATCCGTTCGGCAGAACGGATGGCTTTTTCTATTTAAGCACCGGCTGTATCTGTGATTTTGAAAGTGCTTCTTTAAGTGTATCTTCAATCTTTGTCATATCGGCGACGAGTGACGTGGGTTTGCCGATTGCATCGTCCTGACCGTAGGGTACAAGGTAAATGTTCTTTGTAGCCGAGAGAAGACCTAAGTTTTTCATGTTCATCGCAAGACCATCGTTTGTGGAAACTGCGATAATAAGCGGTCTGCCGTTTCGAAGATGTGCCTTTGCCGCCATTGTAACGGATGTATCGCATATTCCGCAGGCAAGCTTTGCAAGAGTGTTTCCAGTGCAGGGAGCAATGATGAGTGCGTCAAGAAGCTTTTTTGGGCCGATTGGCTCGGCGTCTGGTATCGTATGAATAATTTTTTTAGCGCAGATGTCTTCGATGTTTTGTATAAAATCTGCCGCCTTGCCAAAACGCGTATCGGTGGAGTAAGCTGTTTCGGACATTATTGGAAGAACATTGTATCCTTTATCCGTTAAGTTTTTGATTTGAGGGACGACTTTGGCAAAGGTGCAGAATGAGCCGCACATCGCAAAGCCGACCGAAAGAGAATCCATTTATTATTTCCCCCATTCGTCGAGAATATTGTAGACAGTACTGCGGAGACTTTCAGCCGCCGTAGCCGGTGCAACCTTTCCGGGAAGAGAAAGCGCGTGGACAGTGCGGAGATTAAGCTCTCGTGCTGCGTCGAAATCCGTACCGCCGGGGATGGAGGCAAGGTCGCAGATGAGAGCGTTTGTCTTTGCTGTGGAAAGCTCTTCTCTTCCGAGAATTTTTGCCGGTACGGTGTTGAATATTATGTCGAATCCGGAAAGGTTTTTCAGTGCATCACTTGTGTTTATCGGAGTGTAGCCGTATGCCGATATCCAGGCAAGATCGCTTGTCTTTCTGGCAGAAACGGTTACCTTTGCACCCAAACCGTAAAGCTTTGCGGCGAGGAGCTTGCCTATGTGCCCATAACCGAGGATAAGGCAGCTTGAGCCGTTGAGCGATTTTTCCTGCATTTGCATTGCAACGGCGATTGCACCCTCTGCGGTGGGAACAGAGTTCATAACGGTAAAATCCTCGCGCTCAAGACAGTCGAAGAGGCGTATTCCGCATCTTCCTGCAAGCTCAAACATATCGTTGCTTATCTTTCCACCGATTACAGTCTGTCCTGTAGGGAACAGAGAGAAGATAGAACTTATCTCATGCCGGGAGTCGGAAAGAGGAGTATTAAGAATCCCTTTTGAGTTTCTGAGTGGTATGGGAAGAATAACGCAGTCGATGCTTTTGGAAAGCGTGGAGACATCACGGACACGTATAATGTCATCGGGGAGATCTGCCTTTTCGAGCGCGTAGGCAAAAACACGGTGTCCATCTTCCAAAAGAAGCTTTGCGAGTCTTGCGTGGCGGGCATCGCCGCCGACGATTGCAAAGTCGAGAGTTCTTGTCATATAAAATCATCCTTTCCGGCGCAGGTTCTGTCTGGGATTTAAAGTCCGTTACATTATATTAAATCGGCTACGGAAATGTGAAAACCGCGCTCATCCAACAGATGAGCGGGGTTTTGTGTAATATGCAATTTAAAATACGAGCGAATAAACGATAACGGCGATGCCAAGGACGATGCGGTACCAGCCGAATGCTTTGAAGTCGTGCTTTTTGACGTAATTTGTGAGAAATTTTACGGAAAGAAGCGAAACAATGTAAGCCACAACCATTGCGACGGCAAGCAAAAGCCACTGCTCTCCTGCGATGGGGACATCGTTTGTGACAATTTTTAAAAAGCTTACGCCGAACATAACGGGGATTGCGAGAAAGAAAGAGAACTCTGCGCTGAGTGAGCGCGAACATCCGAGAATCATCGCGCCGAGGATTGTTGCGCCTGAACGTGACGTTCCGGGGACGATTGAAAGAACCTGGAAAAGACCGATGAAAAGCGCGGTCTTATAGGTCATATCTTTTACCGAAACGACCTTCTCGCTTTTGCGGAGCTTTTCTGCGAAGAGAAATCCTACGCCGTAGATAACGAGCATAATGCTGACAACAAGGGGAGTTGAGATTGCATCCATCGCATCATTGAAGAGAAGACCGAGTACGGCGGCAGGGATGCAGGCAACGATAACCTTGAACCACATCTGCCATGTATCGCGTTTTTCTTCACGTGTCTTTGACGGAGCGAAAGGGTTGAGCTTCTTGAAATACAGTGTTGCGATTGCAAGAATTGCGCCGAGCTGTATAACGTAGAGGAAAATCTGGGAGTTTAAGAAGTGTGACTCATCAATACCCATAAAGTCGTTTAGGAGAATCATATGCCCCGTGCTGCTTATTGGGAGCCATTCGGTGATTCCTTCAACGATACCGAGAATAAAAGATTTTATAATGTCCAAGTAAATCAACTCCTGTTTTTATTGAGCTTGTTTGAAATTCTGTCAAACGCCTTGAGAACAAAGAACAAAACTGCAATTTCAATGGGGAGAAGTATTATGTTTTTGTAAAAATGCTCGAGAAGAATAATGACATAACCTTTTGAGGAATAGAGCGATGCGAGCCAGTAGGCATTCAAAAGAGTGTTTATTAAAATATTTATGAGAGTTCTTGATACAATTATTCTCCAAAGCTTCACTTCTTTTTTATACAAGAAGAGAGCAAAGATGATGCACGTCAGGATTTTCGAAATCGCAAAGCCGGGATGATATGCGCCCATCGGTTTTATAAGATAAGCGATGAGGTCGCAGGCAAATGCCGCAAGCGAGGACGGGATAATGCCGAAGCGGTATCCGAGAAGTCCGAGGGAGATAAAGGCGAGGGTGAATTTTTGCGTTGAGAGAGTAAACACGGAGAGGGAATCAAGTGCGATATAGAGCGCGATGAGAAGGGCGCACATAACAATCGAATATATCGATTTGAGTTCCTTTGCCGAGTCTGTAAGGTGTAATTTCATAAAAAAGCCTCCTTGTGATTTTGTTATCACAAAGAGGTCAGCAAGACTGTTTATTATAAGCAGCGGGATGCGAAAACACCACGGTAACGCAAAAATGCGTAATTCGTCCGAGCGACAACTCCCCGTTCGCGCGGCACTGGCCCGATGTTTTCTACTCTGCCTTTTTGTGACAAAACAAGTATAGCACAAAAAAAGAGCTTGTGCAACAAGTTGTTGCACAAGCTGTGCTTTATTTTACGTTTGCGGTTTCCTTGAGAAGGTCGCGGATTTCTGTGAGAAGCTTTTCTTCTGCGCTCGGCTCGGGTTCTGGAGCAGGAGCGGGTGTGGGTTCTTCCTTCTTGCGGTGGAATTTGTTGATGATTTTAACAACAACAAAGAGGCAGAAAGCGATGATGATAAAGTTTATAATTGCATTTATAAACATACCGTAAGTGAGGGCGTTGACGACCTCGGTGCCGTCTTCTGCGATGGTTGTGGAGAGTGTGATTGCGTGGCTTGAAAAGTCGAGTCCTCCGGTAATCATACCGACAAGGGGCATAATGATGTCTTTTACGAGGGAATCGACGATTCCTTTGAATGCGCCACCAACGACAACACCTATTGCCATGTCGAGAACATTACCGCGTGATATGAATTCCTTGAACTCTTCGATGAATTTGATTTTCTTCATTTTACTTTATCCTTTCTTTTGTGTTTTTATAGTGAAAGCTTATTGCATAAGCTTAACACGTCCTATTCGTAACGGATGATGCTCTCAATGACACCGTTGTTTGTGTTAACCATAAGCGTAGAACCGTCTTCGTTGTACCAGACGTAAATATTTTTGGAGCTCTCCGGTCCGTCGGTTCCGTACGTGCAGGAAATTTCAAGGGGACGTGAACCCATTTCCGTGATTGCATCCTCGATGGTCATATCTTCCTTTAATTTGGAGAGATTGTCGTAGTTATAGCGTCCTGAAAAAGGAATGAGGTTTGATTTGTTGTTATAGAAAAGTGTCTTTCCCGTAACCTTTTCGCTATCGTTGAAATATACCGCAACGCCTGCGGATTTTGTTTCATTGAAATACTTATAATACATTAGCTCACCTTTATAGTCTGCCGGTGTAGGTTCTCCGTAGCGCTCGGTGAGTTCGGCTTTTGACATGCCTTGCGAGACTTCGTTGTAGAGAGAGTAGAGCTCCTCAACGCTCTGCGGTGCGGGGAGATCGGGTTTTGGAGTGTTGTCAATTTCGTCATAGATTGACGAAAAACATCCTGTTAGTGTTAATAGGATAAGTAAAAAAAGCGGAATAAGTTTTTTCATAAATGTGCTCCTTGTGAATTTTCTAAAAATTTCCGCGAAAAAAAGTACGTTTTCGGGGATACTATTATTGAAAGGGAAGTGGTAGTATGATGACTCCCTTCTGGAAGGGAATGACGGCAGGATTGATAGTAGGCACTACGCTCGCTGTTTCTTTGACTACCAAGAAGAACAAGACCTGCAGTTGCATGAAGCATAAAACAGGGAAACTGCTCAAAGGAGCAGGAAGCGTGATTGACAGCATACAGTCAATCCTGTAAGGCGGGGAAGACTCCGCCTCTTACATAGGGATAAATCTCAAAAACTCTTCTTCAAATTCAGCATCACCTGAAAGCTCGACGTGATGCGTGACATCTGTTATCTTTGCGAGTTTTTCTTTTATGTCATCCTCAAAAAGCGCGAGGATTGCGCCTTGAAGGGCAGAATTGCCGGACGGTTTGCAAATTGATGCAAGCTCATGCGGAATGAGACCTATATCTGATGCCGAGGAAGTTCTGATAGATGCGCCGAATGCACCTGCAAGGTAGAAACTGTTGATTTCGGAAAGTGCGGTTTCACTCTTCTTTAAAAGAAACGAGAGTGAAGCGCGTATCGCAGCTTTTGCAAGCTGGAGCTTGCGGATGTCAGATGCCGTGAGGAAAACCTCATCCGATATATTGAACGCAACTTGACCATTTCGTATTGATATCCTGTCTGCGAAAGCGGGGGTCTCGTCAGGAGGAAGAAGTCTGCCGCCCTTATCGACTGCACCTGATTTTACAATCGCTGAAAGTATATCTATCACACCACTGCCTGCGATTCCGCAGGGAGGAGCGTTATCAACGGTTTTGAATTCTTTTCCGTCAAAGGAGATTACAGCGCCGCTCTCTGCTGTCATGCCGCAGGAAAGTTCAGAACCCTCAAATGCAGGGCCTGCTGCTGCAGAGGTGACGTAGAGCGTGTTATCTTTCCAAAGTGCCGCTTCTCCGTTCGTGCCAACATCAAGGAGGAGCGAAGGATGTTCTTTTGAGAGAATATCCAATGCAAAAATCCCTGCGGAAATATCTCCGCCAACGAAAGAGGCAAGCGACGGAAAGATGAAAATCTCTGCGCTCTCGGCGATTATTCCAAGTTCCTTTGCAGAATATACCTTGCCAAACGTATCGCTCGGTTCAAACGGAGCACATGCAAGTTTTTCGGGGGAGAGATGTGTGATATAGTGCGACATAACGGTGTTTGCCGCGAAGGTGATTTTCGAAACTGAATTCGGATTATCGCAGAGACTCTGTATTATATCGTTTATCTGCGAAATCAGCACGTCTGAAAGCTTTTTGTAGTCATAAGTCAGCCGCGTTATGACATCCGCACCGTAAGCACATTGCGCGTTTCTTTCGGTAACAGAAGTAAGTTCTTCTTTCGTATCAAGGTCGCACAACACGGCAGAGATACTTGTTGTTCCGATGTCAAAAGCTATGCCAAGCGAGGTTTGTGTGCTTGCTTTTTTGTGACGCGCAGCCCGCGGCAAAGCTTTGCAAAAAACTTCGCAGTCGCCTGCAGGATAAGCCTTGCAGGCGAGAAGGTCCGACCACTCCGACACGTATCCGTAGGGCGGAAGAAAATCTCCGCGAGCTGTCACCTTGCACTTTCCGCAACGACCGTTTCCGCCGCAGGGGGAGGAGATAAAATATCCATTTGCGAGAAGATGAGAGTGAAGGCTTTTAGCCTCGTCTATGTATATCGTGCGGCGCGATTCACCTTCGTGTATTGTCAATTTGTGTTTCATAAGAAATCACCTGTTTATAGTATAACATATATGTCAAAAATACGCGAGAAAAATTTTTGCAAAAAAATGAAAAAAATACTTGCATTTTCTTTCTGCGTGTGGTATTATAGTAAAGCTGTCAAGAAAGATATGCGCTGTTAGCTCAGCTGGATAGAGCGTGTGGCTACGGACCACAAGGTCGGGGATTCGAATTCTCCACAGCGCGCCAGTCGGTTTTCTGTAAAGAAAACCGACTTTTTCTTTTTTATCATTGACAATGCACCCTGTTTTATTATACAATATTATGGTAATAATGGCGTATTATGTGCGTTGTTATCGGCAAAAGATTAACTATCCGAAAGAGGGTATAGAATATGAAAATAATTTACAGCAACGGTACTGTTGCCGAGTGCCCGAAGGAAGAAGAACTTCACGTTCTCCGTCATTCCGCGGCTCACATTATGGCGCAGGCTATATCACGTCTCTATCCGGGTGCTCATTTCGCATACGGTCCGGCCACTGATAAGGGCTTCTATTATGACGTTGACCTCGGTGATGCAAAGCTTACCGAAGAGGATCTTGCAAAGATTGAACAGGAGATGCGCAAAATCGTTAAGGAAAACCTTCCGATAAAGCCGTTTATCTTGCCCAGAAACGAAGCTATTGCTCTTATGGAAGAGCGCGGTGAGAAGTATAAGGTTGAGCACATCGGTGACCTTCCTGAGGATGCTGAGATAAGCTTCTATCAGCAGGGTGACTATATCGACATGTGCGTCGGTCCGCACCTTTGCTATACAAAGGCTCTCAAGGCGTTCAAAATTACTGACCAGTCAGGTGCATACTGGAAGAATGACAGCAACAACAAGATGCTTACTCGTGTAAAGGGTATTGCCTTTGCGTCACAGCAGGAGCTTGAAGATTACTTAAAGCTTCTCGAAGAGGCAGAGAAGCGTGACCACCGCCGCATCGGTAAGGAGATGGGTCTCTTTATGTTTGCGGACGAAGCTCCGGGATTCCCGTTCTTCCTCCCGAAGGGTATGCAGATTAAGAATTCTCTCATCGAATACTGGAGAGAGATTCACACTCGCGACAACTACGTCGAAATCGCAACTCCGCTTATTATGAACCGTCACCTCTGGGAGACGAGCGGACACTGGGATCACTACAAAGACAATATGTATTCGACAACGATCGACGAAGAAACCTTCTGCGTAAAGCCGATGAACTGCCCGGGTGGTGTTATGGTTTATCGCGCTCAGCCGCACAGCTATCGCGACCTTCCGATTCGCGCAGGTGAGCTTGGTATAGTCCACCGTCACGAGCTTCGCGGTGCGCTTCACGGTCTCTTCCGCGTCCGTTGCTTCACTCAGGATGATGCTCATATCTTCATGCGTCGTGAGCAGATTACGGACGAAATCGTCGGAGTTGTAAACCTCATCAATGAAGTCTACGAAAAGTTCGGATTTAAGTACACAGTTGAACTTTCAACCCGTCCTGAGGACAGCATGGGATCAGATGAGGATTGGGAGGCAGCAACAGAGGGACTTAAGAACGCTCTTGAGAAGCTCGGACTTCCGTACACAATCAACGAGGGCGACGGCGCATTCTACGGCCCGAAGATTGACTTCCACCTTGAAGACTCTATCGGCAGAACATGGCAGTGCGGTACAATCCAGCTTGACTTCCAGATGCCGCAGAACTTCGAGCTTGATTACATCGACGAAAACGGCGAGAAGCAGCGCCCGATTATGATTCACCGCGTATGCTTCGGTTCAATTGAGCGTTTTATTGGTGTTCTTACAGAGCACTTTGCAGGTAAGTTCCCGGTATGGCTCGCTCCGACTCAGGCAAAGGTTCTCCTCGTTTCCGAGAAGAGCGCAGAGTACGGTCGCGAAGTATATGAGGCTCTCCGCGCTGCAGGCGTCCGTGTTGAGATGGACAACCGCAACGAGAAGATTGGTTATATGATTCGTGAGGCTCAGCTTGTCGGCCGTGTTCCGTATATGGTAATTATCGGTCAGCAGGAAGTTGAGAACAAGACGGTCTCCATCCGCTACCGCGATACTGCGGCTAACGAGACAATGTCACTCGACGCATTTATCGAAAAAATTACAAAAGAAATCAAAGATCGCGTATAAAACTAAAAACGCCCTATATGCCTGTGCATATAGGGCGTTTTTGAAAGTTAAATGCTGTAGAGATAAACTCCTGTCTCACCGTCAACCTCGTCGAGGAGAACGGATACCAGTTCGTTTTTTGATGTCGGTATGTTTTTGCCGACAAAATCGGGACGGATAGGAAGCTCACGGTGACCGCGGTCAATGAGAACGGCAAGCTGTATTGACTTGGGCCTTCCAAAGCGAAATACTGAGTCAATCGCCGCGCGTACCGTTCGACCGGTGTAAATAACATCGTCAACGATGATGATGTTATAATTGCTGACATCGCAGGGGATTTCGCAACCCTCCGTAGTTGGGAGCGGTTTCGGCTCAGAGAGGTCATCGCGGTAGAGCGTGATGTCAGTATGACCAACGGGAACGTCAATTCCCTCGAATTTTTTGATGTTATCGTGAAGCATTTTTGCGAGGGGGATTCCTCGGCGTTTAACACCGAGAAGGCAGATCCCTTCAGCACCGCGGTTTTTCTCGATTATCTCATGCGTAATTCGCGCAACCGAGCGGTGAAGGCTTGCTTTATCCATAATTTTTGCTTTCAATTCCATAAACAAAACTTCCTTTCGAGAAGTTATTTTATTATATCAAATGGGAAAATTATAGTCAAGTAGAATTATATGTCAAGAAGAGAGGAAAATGAATATGAAAGAGGTTATAAGAGTTATAAAGTTTGCGTTGTTTTCAGCGAGTGCGGCAATCATTCAGATATTGAGTTTCACGCTTTTGAACGAAGTTTTTCATTGGAATTATTGGGCGTGCTATTTGCCGTCACTTCTGCTCTCGATAGTATGGTGTTTTACGATGAATCGGAATTTTACGTTCAAGTCTGCAAACAACATTCCGATAGCAATGGCGAAAATGCTCCTCTTTTACGCGGTGTTCACACCGCTTACAACACTCGGGGGTAACTTTCTTGTTGAAGACCTTTTGTGGAATGAGTATCTTGTAACCGCGTTGAACATGCTTCTCAATTTCGTTTTAGAGTTTCTTTATCAGAGATTTTTTGTATTCGGAAAGAGCATTGATACAAAATGAAAAATGCATGTAAAAGCTTCTCCTTAAGGAGAAGCTTTTCTGTTTTAGCGTATTATCTTACACTTGAAAAAAGTTTTTAAATCTTGTATAATTTAGTAAAACAAAAGTTTAATTTTAGTAAGTTTACGGGTGATGAAAATGAAAAAGTTGACTATTAAGGAAATAGCGAAAATGGCGGG
>JAZQSI010000114.1:0-3365 GCA_045629985.1 Eubacteriales bacterium | reverse complement strand
GCCGACTTCACTGTGTGTCGTGCCGACACCCATAACGGCAGGGGTGAGATTTCCGACAGCCTCTTTTGCCGCAACGAGTGCCTGCGGAATAAAAATTTCGTCTATAAAGGACACATCCGCGCTACCCCAGCCCTTTGACGTTTTCATAGCAGGACCGGAATGGGTGTGTATGGTGGAAATAGATATGTTTTTCGCAGGAACGCCTGTCTCCTCCGCGATGAGCGCGCTCACTTTGTCTGCAAGGTCCTCGCCGATTGAAACAACATCTGCACTTATGAGAATCGCCTTTAAATCTCCCTGCTCAACTGCGATTGCATTCACGCGCAAGTCATCATTCACCTTTGTTGCCGCTCTCTGAAAGGCATATCCGTAAAGTTTCGTGCCGAGAGGCGGAGTTATTATTGCTTTGGCAGCGCCTGCCTTAAACTGGTTTTTCATATGTATCATTCCTTTGCACTTCATAAAATTTTGCCATTTGTCTTAAGTATATCATAAAGATTGCATTTCAAAAAGATGTTTTGTTCCTCTTTTTTATACTATATTCCACGATGTTGAAACAAATATTGCAAGGACGGAAAATACCATTGTTTTTTAAAACAGAAAAATTATAATAGCATTGAAGAAAGGCAGGAGAAGTGAAATGAAATTTTTCCATGTTTATAATGACTGGCACATAAAAGGCCTTGAGAAAAATAACTTCATAAATGAAGATTCGGGTTTTAAGATTCAGCATAAATTCGCAATTCCTGAACCTCTTAAATTTAACAAAATCGCCGCGAAGGGCACACCGCTCCATTCGCTTATAAAAGATAATAAATTCCCGTTTTACGTTGACAGAATTTCGGGTGGAAACAATTTTCACTACTATGAACCTGACCACGACCTCATCAGTGAATATGAGGAAATCCTTGGCGAGTGGTTTCTCGGCTTCCAGCTCCACGAAAGCGCAAGTAATATCTTTGATGCCCAGTGGCAGAATGTAATCAACAGGACAGGTCACAAGGGACCGTACAAGGTCGAAGAACTCAAAGAAAAACTTCTGAGCAGTTTTGCGGTTATGCCTGACGGCACCCGCATACATGACTTTTCGCATCAGTCGGCAGAGGAAATTGCGCCGCTTGTTTACCCCGAAACAACAGATGAGTTTTTTGGGCAGATTACAGACTTTTACAAAAGCCGCATGAAGAGAACTGACGGAAATCTTCTTCCTGCAGACAGCTATTACCTTATGACAAGGCTATATAATGAGCTTGGAGTAAAGAACTTTATGCCCGAGGTCGGCTGGCAGATTGGTCAGATGAGAATTGCTGTTGCCTCCGTCCGCGGTGCAGCAGAAAACTTCGGCAAGAAATGGGGCACGTATTACGAAACCTGGATTGCGGCACCTACCGAGTTTGATGCTTCAATGCCCGTGTTCAACGATCATCCGTCAAATGAGTGGTACAATACCCAGGCAATCCACCCCGACGACTTTACAACCAAGGGAAAAACAGGAGGAAGCTCGCGCCTTTTGCAGAAGAGAATTTACTATTTCTCACTTATGGCGGGCGCGGATTTCATGGCAGAAGAGTGGGGGCTTAACTGTTCATATTCCGACATGGAAACCTTTGAGCTTTCGGAATATGGGCTTGCCAAAAAAGAATTCATTGAGTTCATGCGTGATAAGAAAAATCTCAAGGCGCGAGTTCCGTTTGCAATCGTCCTCCCGAAGGAGTACTATTGCGTTCAGGTTGAAAACCCGTTCCGTCCGCACCATTTCGGCGTTCACCGTGATAAGTATATGCAGTGTGTGCTCGGTGAGAAGCAGAAGGCCTTCAACGGCTATGTAGAAGATATTCTCAACTTCATCTACGAAGCGCATGAGGGGCATATAGGAAACGAGGGACATACACTCACGAACTCTCGTTTTGGAGATATATTTGATATAATTTATGAGGATGCACCAAACGAAACTTTCGAAAAATACGCGGCAGTTGTTGATGCAACTCCTGATAACCGTGTATATGCAAAACGTGATGGAAAGATAAAAGTTCTCTGCGCTGATGATTTAGGGAAGCTTGAGCGCGATATCCGCGAAATATCGGCAGAGGTTCTCCCCGTTACGGTCGATAATCTCCTTTGGGTTGTTTCGGACGAGAAGGACGGCAGACGTTTCCTTTCAATCTTTAATAATGAAGGAAACTATCGCGCACATCCCACAGGCGATACGATTGATCACGCGGCGGACAAAAGAGTTACGGTATCCTTCAAAGAGCCTGCGGAACTCAGGGTAACAAAGCTTTCGTCGCCTGATATTAAAATTGAAAGGAAAGATGACACCACATACTACGTGGATCTACCGGCTTGTGAGTTCGCGATATTTGCATATTAAACCAAAACTTGAAATTCTTGCAAACATGGAATATAATTAAAGAAAGAACTACAAAAAGGAGAGATACATATGCATAAATGCTCGTCTTGCTCTTATACGAGTGAAAACGGCGGAAAGTTCTGCCCGGAATGCGGAAACAGAATGATTGAAGAAGTCATATACTCGGCTGTGCCTGCTCCGAAGGCAAGCCTCGGCAAGAAAATCACGGCATTTGCGTTGTCGATAACAGCGTTATTGCTTGCAAGCATCTGTTTTATTGTTGTGTTTATATTAGCACTTGTTTCAATGACTGAGTTTGACCACACGGGAGGTTTGGCTACCCTTGCAGTTGCTCTTGTTTACGGCATAATGAGCGGTACCCCATCAATTATCGCGCTTGTGCTTTCGGGCAGTTGCAGAAAAGTTGGTGACAAAACAGCCTTTACCCGTCTTAGCAAGGTATTCGGTTTGATTTCGCTTATTTTAACCGCAATCTTTTTGCTCATGGGAATGCTTGCTTTTATTGTAGTATAGAAAACTTAAACAAAAAACACTCTGTGAAATCTTTTTTCACAGAGTGTTTTTTCTTATAAAGTTTTGAGAAGGTCGAGCATACCGTCAACAACGATATCGTCACAACCGGGTTTGAGGGAAGAACCACGTGCTTCGTAGCCGCCCTCATCGTATGCGCTTCTTGTCGGGATATAACCGCCGACGCTGTTTGTGAGGCAGGTGAAGATGGTTGTTTTAAACGGAGAAGCCTCGCTTACTCTTCTCGAAATTTCCGTAAACGGCTCGCCACCGGCACCTGCGAACACCATTTCGCCAATCTTGAGAGCGGAGAGGAAGAACGGAATGGAATCAGGTCCGTTTTCAAGTCGTACGATTCGTCTCGCCTCCGCGACTGCGGTTGTGAGGTACATCTCTTTGAACGGAAGCTCATGAGCGCGACCTGCGTCGTAAAGCTCGCAGATTTTGCGTGCTTCATCGAGACGGTCGTTCTCCTGATGAGTCG
>JAZQSI010000113.1:0-2291 GCA_045629985.1 Eubacteriales bacterium | reverse complement strand
TTGTCACAACCTGCAAAGAGGCATGTGAGCATCATTGCTGCGAGAATAAGTGCAAGAAATTTTTTCATTGTTTTTTCCTCCTAAATGTCATGTCTTTTTTAGCGTGACTTTATTATAACACATCACTTTATCATTGTAAAGTGGAAAATTGAAAAAGTTTTAAATTTTTTTGCGCCGAAGAGAGTTGAATCCCTTAAGGTATTCGACTCACTTCGGCTCTTTCGTCATTTTTTCCTGCTTTACCTTATGGTCGATAACGTGGCGCGAAGCGAGCTCGCGGTGGATATCAGATAAGTCTATACCTGCTTCAATCATAAGAACCATAACGTGGTATGCGAGGTCTGCAATCTCATAAATTGTCTCGGCGCGGTCCTCTGCCTTTGCTGCGATGATGACTTCCGTTGACTCCTCGCCGACCTTCTTGAGGATTTTGTCAAGACCCTTTTCAAAGAGGTATGTGGTGTATGAACCCTCTGTCTTTTCTTCTTTTCTTCCCTTGATGAGGTTGATGAGACCCTCAAGAGAGAATTCGTGGCGCTCATCGCTTTCGAAAATCTTTTCTTCGAAGCATGAGAATGTGCCCTTATGGCAGGCAGGGCCGTCAGGCTCAACCATTACGACAAGCGCGTCGCGGTCGCAGTCTGCCGTGATGGAGACGATGTGCTGGTAGTTCCCGCTCGTCTCGCCTTTAAGCCAGAGCTCTCCTCTCGAACGGCTCCAGAAGCAGGTGAGCTCCTTTTCCATCGAGATTTTAAGGCTCTCGCGGTTCATGTATGCAAGAGTGAGAACTTTCTTCGTTTCTGCATCAACCACGATTGCAGGGATAAGACCATTCTCATCAAACTTAAGATTTTCTATATCAAACATTTTCTCTCTTCCTTTCATATTCTCGTCGGGATGCCCGAATTTGCCATTTCTGCCTTGAGGTCGGAAATCTTCACGTCACCGAAGTGGAAAATCGAAGCCGCAAGGCCTGCATCGACCTTCGGGAGCGTTTTAAACAGCGTTATGAAGTCCTCTATCTTCCCTGCTCCGCCCGAGGCGATGACAGGAACGTTTACCGCGTTTGACACAGCTTCGAGCATCTCAAGGTCAAAGCCGCCGCGGACACCGTCGGTGTCGATTGAGTTGAGGCATACCTCGCCTGCGCCGAGTTCTACACACTTCTTTATCCAGGAAACCGCTTCAAGCTCGGTTTCTTCTCTTCCGCCCTTTGCAAAAACCTTGAAAACGCCGTCAACGCGCTTGACGTCTGCCGAGATGACAACGCACTGGTCTCCATAGAGCTTTGCCGCCTCATATATGAGGTTGGGATTTCTTATCGCGCCCGAGTTTACGCTGACCTTATCGGCGCCGCATTTTAAGACGCGGTCAAAATCGTCTGTCGTGTTTATGCCTCCTCCAACGGTGAGAGGGATGAAAACGCTTTTTGCCGTCTCCGTGAGGATGTCGGTAAAGAGGCGGCGACCCTCGGCAGAAGCTGTGATGTCATAAAACACAAGCTCGTCTGCGCCGTTTTCGCTGTAAAACTTTGCAAGCTCAATGGGCGAGGAAACGTCGTTTAAGTCCTTGAAGTTCACGCCCTTTACTACGCGGCCGTCCTTTACGTCAAGGCACGGGATAATTCTTTTAGTTATCATCGTGCCACCTCGATTGCTTCTTTTAAATCTATCGCGCCCGTATAGTACGCCTTGCCGACTATCGCGCCGTAAAGCGAGAGAGCGGAGAGCGCGCGTATATCGTCAATCGTCGAGACGCCGCCCGATGCGATGATATTCATATCAAACTTTTCCTGCAAATCGCGATATAACTCGCGGTTTGTGCCCTGCATTGCGCCGTCCTTTGAGATATCGGTGCAGATAAGCGTTTTTACGCCGATATTCTGCATCTTGCGGCAAAGTTCATCCGCCGTGATGTCGCTTTTTTCCGTCCAACCGTGTGTTGCGGCAAAGCCGTCCTTTATATCAACTCCGACAGCGACTTTCTCGCCGAACTCCGCTACCGCCGCACGGACAAAGGCTTCGTCCTTTACCGCGGCTGTGCCGAGGATTACGCGGTCGATGCCCGCCGCTATATACTTTCGGCAGACTTCCATTGAGCGGATGCCGCCGCCGATTTCGCACGAAAGCCCCGTTTCACTCTTGATGCGTGCGACAACGTCAAAGTTCGGGGTTTCTCCGCTCTTTGCGCCCTCGAGGTCAACAAGGTGCACCCAGGTTGCACCCGCCGCCTTGAAGTCGCGCGCGACAAGCCACGGCTCTTCGCTGTAAACCGTCATTTTTGCATAATCT
>JAZQSI010000112.1:0-21631 GCA_045629985.1 Eubacteriales bacterium | reverse complement strand
GCAGGGAGTTTTTTGTTCGCAAAAAATGGACAGAAAAAAGCACGCAATTGCTTGCGTGCTTGATTAGACGCTTATTAAGGGGCAATGTGCACGTTACCCCTTAATGATTTGCTTTTAAAATTATGCACAATGTGTCTGCCTGCATCGCAGACTCATCGTCACTACTCTATTAGAGACCAGTTGTCTCGAAGTCGCTAAGTGAAGCGCGACCGCCATCTTCGATGTTAGAATTACGGAAAAGAGCTAAAAATCCGGAAGCCGTAATAACATCTGTAGAGTCAAGTGTGACGATTTCGAGTTTTGGTTCTGTATAGTTTTTCATGTTACAGATCCTCCTCCACAAAATACTTGCAAAAGTATTATATAACATCTTATATATAAATGCAATAGTTTTTTTAAAAAAATTTTAAAAAATTTTATTTTTTCTTCGAAAACCCGCAAAACAAGCAATATAGCCAAATCACCTTGTTTTGAGATTCAAAACTTTTTTGTTTATGGTTGTTGTATCTTCGGTAATTTCATCGTTCGTTGCTTCAAAACGGATATACTCGAAGTTTTCCGAAAGACCGGGAGAGAGCTTTTCAATAGCCGCGAGGACTTTTTCGGATTCTGCGCGAAGTTCCTCTTCGCTGTCAACGTGGACATCTGTTTTATAGAAAATCATCGGGAGAATTCCGTGTTCATCGTCGTTTGCAATGCCGATTTCATAGATTGAAGAGTTTGTGGTTTCGGAAAGCACAAGTGGGAGCTTATGAGTGCCCGATATATCGGCAAAGAGTTTGTAGCAGAGGTCTTCCATATCGAGGTCGTTTTCGTATCTGAAAAAGCCGCCCGGGCGGAAGATGTTTCCGAGCATACAGGACGAAACATAAGCCGCAAATAGCTTGCCGTCATCAGAAAGCGCCTGTGTTTTTTTGTAGAGTGCAGGTGCGCCTTCACCGTTGTATTCAAAGTCTGTCGGAGCAATCCAGGTGATTTTGAACTTACCGCCTTCTTTTGCGAGGAGAATCGTCATCATGCGGGAAATTTTTTCGCCTTCAGAGACGTACATTGCACAGTAAATTTCCTTTGAAGCAGGGGTAATCTCGATAAAGTCTCCTGCAGATTCACTTTTTTTGACTTTTACGGGAGCCTCTGAAACGGTGAGGTTGTCTACATAGTATGAATCGTAAAGCATGAAGGGCTTATCCACAAGTTTTGCGACTTCGGAGAAGAAAGTACCAATGTCCTCTTCGGTAGCATTGAACTCGGAGGAGAAGAGCGGGGAGGCAAGAGAGGGGTTATTCTCTTCAAATGCCTGCATGAATGTCGCGAGAACCTCGTCAACTTCTGCCTTAGTTTTATCATTCATCTCTGAAGTGTAGAGATACTCCGGAGTTTCTTCCGTTGCGGGTGCAGATTTGTCGCAAGCTGTGAGTAAAAGTGAAACGATGAGTAAAAGTGCAAGGATAAATGAGATTTTCTTTTTCATGGTGCTATCTCCTTCTTTGTTGCATTTGTTGCATGCGGCGTCGGCGACGGCGTCTGCGCGCACGGTATATTTTTTTGCGGATAATGATCGCAAGAACTAAAAGCAGGATAAGGAAAATGAGAAGTCCGACTATTGCAAGAACAACGAGTCCGAGCACTGCAACAGGTGACATTTTCTTTTCGGTCTTTGGCGGTGGGGTGAAGACATGGACTGTTTCTTTGTCAGCAACCGTACACGGAACTTTCGCAAGTTCTTCGCCCGCAGGGGAGGAAACAACTATAAAGGTTTCTCCGCCTTCGTCCTTTGCGGTAATCGAGAGATCGTTTACGGAAATGCCCTTTTCTATGTTTATTTCTATGTTCTTCTCAAGGCGATAATCCTTGTCGGACGGAAGGTCGGCCTTTGTTACGGTAAGGGTATGGAAGTTATCAAAACCGTAGTCGAGAAGCGCTTTAGTATCGGTGTATCTGTCATAGTCGCGCGGGCTTTTCATAACTACCGCAATGAGAGTTTTTCCGTCTCTTTCCGCGGCAGTGACAAGGGTGCACAGAGCATCGGTCGTATAGCCTACCTTACCTCCGATAAACCCGTCATAGAGCAGCGCCGGGTCGCTTATCATGTAATGCTGGTTTACGAAAAGTCTCTCCTCGGGCTGTTCGTTGGTTGGAGCCATCGTGTATTTATAAGTACCGAAGATTTTGCGGAAGTCGTCATTGCGAAGTGCATAGCGCGTGATGCACGCCATATCGTAAGCTGTTGTGAGGTGATGCTCATTACGAAGGCCATTCGCGTTAACGAAGGTCGTGTTTTTGGCACCTGCATCTTTTGCGGTTTTGTTCATCATCGAGACGAAATTTTCTATTGTGCCGCCGCAGTGCTCTGCAATGCCGTTGCACGCCTCATTTGCGGAGACCAAGAGTGCGGCGTATGACGCCTCTTCGAGGGTAAGCTCCTCGCCGACATCAAGAGCGATATGGCTTGAGTTTCTCGAAACGGAAAATACTGCGCTTTCAGACATTGTAATCTTGTCGGAGAGGTTTCCGTTTTCGAGTCCGCATATTACGGTTGCAATCTTTGTTATGCTTGCAGGGTGCTTTTGCTCGTGCATATTTTTGTCGAAAAGAACCTGCCCCGTTTCCGCATCCATAAGCACTGCCGACTCGGATATGAGCGACGGTGCCGCCGAAGCTGTGCAGAAAAGAAGGGAAATAAGAGCTGTGGCGATAAGTAATTTTAAAAATCGCGTCATTTAAACTTTCTCCTGTTTTATAATTTAAATTTATTCTGCACAGAATGTCAGCGCATTAAACGGATGTCACTACCGAGAAATTCGAGTTTCACGAAATCGCCTTCAAGACGGGAAAGGGTATGTGCACCGTAACGCACCGAAAGTTCCTCTCTCTTGAGCGGAGAGATAACCACGGTTGACTTTCCTGATAAGAGACGGGAGTTTATTATATTGTAGAGAGCGGAAGTGGTAAACGGAGTTGCCATTTCACACCCGACGTCATCGATAATGAGGAGAGAGCAGGTGTAGATAGCATCGAGGTCGTCCTCTCGTCTGCCGAATTTGATATCCTCAAGCGCTCCGAGAAGCGAAAACGCCGTATCGTAAATGACGGAAAAGCCGCGCTCTGCAACCGTTCTCGCGATTGCCTGGGCGAGGAAGGTTTTGCCAAGTCCGCTCGAACCGTTAATAAAGAGGCTCATCGCACCATCGGAGAAGTTTTCCGCAAAATTACGGCAGAAGGAGAGCACCTCTTTCATCTGGGAGCGGGGAGAGAGTGTGCCCGTTCCGTTTTCAGGATAGACGTTAAGCTTAAAATCTGAAAAGGAAATATTGGGAATGCGGAGATTTGAGTTGATTTTTTCTGCAACAGCCTTTTCATAGCGACCGTGCATACAGCGGCAGAGAACCCCGCCGTCATATCCCGTATCGTTGCAGACATCACATATGTATTTTGCTTCCGTAACGTCGGGAGAGAATCCTGCTTCTGTCAGAAGCGTTTTTCTTTCTGCTATGAGTTTTTCGTTCTTCTCTCGGCGCAGGGCGAGAACATCCGCCGCGCTTTCTTTCTTCCCGAAAGAGGCGCGGATAATGTCAAAAGCGGTGGAAGCAAGCTCGGAGTCAATCTCGCGCACCCTGGGGAGCTTTTCATAAACTTCAAGCCGCTTTGCCTGCACTGCGGCATCAAGCTTTATCCGCTCATTTGTACGCTCGCGGACAATGGATTCTACTATATCGTTATCGTATTTCATAAGCTACTCCTTTTTGAGATTGTTTCTGCGGTTGAGCTCACGAAGTCTCTCTGCTGCTGAAACATCTGCATCCGAAGATTTTGCGGTTGTAACTTTTGGTAGGTCACGGCTTTCAATCTCTGATATGGTTCTGAATCCCTCGGAGTACCATACCTGCAATATTTTGTCCATATATCGCCACTTAAGTGAACCTGTATTCGTGACGGTTCTGTCGTATGCCGCAGCGATAAGTTCGTCCGAGAGTTCAAGGCGGAGCCATTCCGAAATGTACTTATCCTCTGTCGGGGCAAGAGGTCTTCCGAAAATGCCGCAAAGCGCGGCAACGCGAACCTTGTCGGCAGAGAGCTTCTCAAGCTCACGGAGATATTCTTCCGCACGTCCTGCTGTGAGGATTCCCTCGCGCACCCAGATTTTCGCCCTTTTTTCGATTATACGCATCGTGGGAACGCGACCCTCGCCATATTTCTTCTTCGTCTCGTCAATACAGCTTGTTACGAGCAGACAAATGACATCAAGCGGAAGCCCAAGCCAGGAATATATGCCGAGAAGCACTTGCAAATCGACTGTAGAAAGAAGCTTTCCCAGCTTCTGTTCACAGAAGGTGACGAGGCTTTTGAAATCCGCATCACTGCCAATATGTTCGGCAACGTCAGTCTGCGAATACTCGGGAATTTCGTCGGAGCGTTCGGGAATGTTCTGTTGAGAAGGTTTCCCGATGAGCCCGATTTCAGCGAGCGTGTCAATCGCTGAAAGAACGCGGTCAGATGTGAAGTGAAGCCTGCGGGAAACTGCTTCGACATCAATTTCGTCCGAATGTGACAATATATATATGTAAAGAAGTGCTGCATCTCCCGCGCCCTTATCCATAAGGCGGTCTGCGGCTGCGGCAGAAATTGTAACGGTGTTTGAATCAGAGAGCCTGACTTTCAACTTTGCCATCTTTTATTCTCCCAAAAGAAAAATATACATAATGCATTATACAGGATTTTTCATTTTTCGTAAATACATATTATTAATTTTTTGTTTTAGATTGTGCAAAATTTTTAAATTTCCAATTAAAATAAGTTGACCGAGACAAAATAAAGTGTTAACATATATTTGTAAAAGTGTAGGGAGGTTTAAGTATGTACGAAATTATAAAGAAGGAAGCTTTGAATCCCACAGTTTGCCGTATGGTTATTAAAGCACCTGAAGTTGCACATCGTGCCGCCGCAGGTCAGTTTATAATTCTCCGCGCAGACGATAACAGTGAAAGAATTCCGCTTACAATCGCAGATTTTGACAGAGAAGCGGGAACCGTAACGATTATTTTCCAGATAGTCGGCGCAGGTACGGAAGTTCTTAATCATAAAAACGAAGGCGACTACATTGCAGACTTTGCAGGTCCGCTCGGAAAGAAAACAGAAACCGAAGGCCTTAAGACCGTTGCTGTTGTCGGCGGCGGCGTTGGAAGCGCGATTGCATACCCCGTTGCGAAGAAACTTCACGAGCAGGGCACTTTTGTTGACGCTATTTGCGGTTTCCGTACACGCGACCTTGTAATCCTTGAAGACGAATTCAAGGCGGCAAGCAGCGAATTTCACCTCTTGACAGATGACGGTTCCTACGGTAAGCACGGCCTTGTTACCGATGCTCTCCGCGCTCTTATAGAGGGCGGCAGAAAGTACGACGAGGTTATTGCCATAGGTCCGCTCCCGATGATGAAGTTTGTATCACTTCTCACCAAGGAATACGGAATCAAGACCGTTGTAAGTATGAACCCGATAATGATTGACGGCACGGGCATGTGCGGCGGTTGCCGCCTCACCGTTGGCGGGGAGACAAAGTTTGCCTGCGTTGACGGTCCTGAGTTTGACGGTCATCTTGTAGATTTTGACGAAGCAATGCGCCGTTCAAAAATGTATGCTGATTTCCAGAAGCATTCATACGAAGACACCTGCAATCTCTTCAAAAAGGAGGTCGAATAAGATGGCAAATATGTCTCTTAAGAAAAACGAAATGCCTCAGCAGAGCCCTGATGTGCGCCGTACGAACTTCGACGAGGTTGCGCTCGGATATACCGCAGAGCAGGCGATGGATGAGGCGAAACGTTGCCTTCAGTGCAAGAACCGTCCGTGTGTCGGCGGTTGCCCCGTAAACGTAAAGATTCCCGAATTCATCGCGCGCGTTGCAGAGGGCGATTTCGAGGGTGCATATAAAGTAATTACTGAAACAAACTCACTTCCTGCTGTTTGCGGAAGAGTTTGCCCGCAGGAGACACAGTGCGAATCAAAGTGTGTTCGCGGCATCAAGGGTGAGCCGGTTGCAATCGGCCGTCTTGAGCGCTTTGTTGCAGACTATCATATGCAGCACAATACGGAAAAACCGATAAAACCCGAGAGCAACGGTCACCGCGTTGCAATCGTCGGCGCAGGTCCGTCAGGTCTCGCCTGTGCGGGCAGCCTCGCATCAAAGGGATATCAGGTTACCGTTTTTGAAGCTCTCCACGTTGCAGGCGGTGTTCTCAGCTACGGCATCCCCGAATTTCGTCTCCCGATCAAGGTTGTAAAGAATGAGATCGAGTCACTCAAGGCTCTCGGCGTTGAGATAAAGACAAATATGATTATCGGAAAGACGTTCCTCATTGACGAACTCTTTGAGGAAGGCTATGAGGCTGTTTTCATCGGCTCGGGCGCAGGTCTTCCGAAGTTTATGAACATTCCGGGAGAGAACTTAAACTGCGTATATTCCGCAAATGAGTTCTTAACCCGTATAAACCTCATGGAAGCATATAAGGAAAATTCGCGCACACCTATTTTCCATCCGAAGCACGCGGTTGTCGTCGGCGGCGGTAACGTTGCTATGGACGCGGCGCGAAGTGCAAGAAGAATCGGCGCAGAGGTAACTCTCGTTTATCGCCGTACTGAAAAAGAGCTTCCGGCACGAAAGGAAGAGGTTGAGCATGCACTCGAAGAGGGAATCAAGTTTGAGTTCCTCACCTCCCCGATTGAAATCAACGGTGAGGATGGAAGAGTCAAATCCATCACCTGCCAGAGAATGGAACTCTCTGAACCTGATGAATCAGGAAGAGCACGCCCGGTTGTTATCGAGGGTAGTGAGTTTGACATGGAGTGTGACTGCGTAATCATGGCAATCGGCACATCTCCGAATCCGCTCATCGCATCCTCAACAGAAGGCCTTGCTACCCAGCGCTGGGGAGGCATCGTCGCAGACGAAGTCGGAAAAACCAGCCGCGATATGGTATGGGCAGGCGGCGATGCGGTTACGGGTGCTGCAACTGTTATCCTCGCAATGGGTGCAGGAAAAACAGCGGCAGAAGAAATCGATCGCGCAATTATGGGAAAATAATCAAAGCACAGGAGATATAAAATGTACGAAAATGTAAAAGAAAGTCTTAAAACTGCGGCAAATGAACTCATCGTCGCGGCAAAGCTCAAAGCGGGCGATGTCGTTGCCGTAGGTTGTTCAACAAGTGAGGTAATGGGTGAAAAAATAGGCACATCAAGTGTCGCTGAGCTTGGCGAAGTAATATACGCTTCCCTTGCCGAAGTCTTTTCGGCAAAGGGGATACATATTGCTGCACAGTGCTGTGAGCATTTAAATCGTGCTCTTATTATGGAGCGAGAGGCTTCCCGCGGCGCATATGTATGCAATGCTGTTCCACAGCCGAAGGCAGGCGGTTCGTTTGCAACTGCCGCATACAAGGCAATGCGAGACCCTGTAGCGGTTGAGAGCTTTTTTGCAGATGCAGGCATGGATATAGGTGATACACTTATCGGTATGCACGTCCGCCCGGTCGTAGTTCCGACGAGACTTTCAGTAAAGTCAATCGGTGATGCACACCTTGTCTGTGCAAGGAGCCGCGCAAAGTTCATAGGCGGCGAGCGTGCACATTATGATGATAACCTGAAGTAGGGGAGAAATGAATATGGACAACAGAAGCAAAACATATGAGCTCGTATTATACGCTCTCTTCATTGCAATAACAGCAGTTCTTGGCTTGACGCCTCTTGGATTCATTCCTCTTGTTGTTTCTATCACCACAACTCATATGCCCGTTATTATCGGCGGATACTCTCTCGGCCCGAAAGGTGGCGCGGTGCTTGGCTCGGTATTTGGTCTCACAAGCCTTATCCGCTGTTTTACAAGCCCTGTTGACATTACGGCACAGCTTATGCTCGGAAAAAGTACGGGCGGCTTCGGTATTTACAATCTCTTCCTTATCGTAATGATTATATTCCTGCCGAGAATCCTCTGCGGCGTATTTTCAGCGCTTACGTATAAGGGAATTTCAAAAGTCGATAAGTCAGGCATTGGTGCGATGGCGGTAGCCGCATTTATTGGTTCAATGACGAACACAATTTTTTATCTCGGAGGTCTTTACCTCTTTGCGTTCGACACAATGTCTAATGCATACGGTGTTTCGACATACGGTGCGCTTCTCAAGATAATTCTCGGCGTAGTAGGCTTTAACGGCCTTATCGAAGCTGTGGCGGCAGTAATTATCTGCACTGCAGTAGGAAAAGCGATAAGCCTTGCAAGAAACAAAGGGTTTATAAAGTGATGGGGAAGTTTTTTGCGTTCATATACAGAATGAAATACATCTCGCGTTGGTCGCTCATGCGCAATACGCGGACTGAAAATCTCGCTGAACATTCATTCCATGTTTCAGTTCTTGCCCACGCGCTTGCAGTTATCTCGCGTGATGTTTACGGTAATGATATAAACCCCGATCGTGCCGCGAGTGCGGCTCTGTACCATGATATGCCGGAAATTCTTACGGGAGATTTGCCGACACCGATAAAATACTATGGTGCGGACATAAAATCGGCGTATAAAAAGATTGAGGAAGAGGCAGAAGAGAAACTTCTCGGAACTCTCGACAAAAAGATTCGAGGCGGTGTTGCCGCGGCGGCAAAGTGTGAGGATGAGAAACTCTCGCGCCTTATAAAGGCGGCAGATAAGCTCGATGCCTACATAAAATGCCTTGAGGAGAAAAATGCAGGCAATGCAGATTTCGCAAAGGCAGAGCGTCAGACAAGGGAAGCGCTTCTCAATATGAATCTTCCCGAAGTAAACTACTTCCTTGAAAATTATATGGAAGCATTTGCGATGACCATTGATGATCTTTAAAGCAAAATAAAAAGCTGTCAAGACTTTCTTGACAGCTTTTTGTTATCATTAATAGTATTCGCCGACTTCTTTCTGTATTGCAGAAACGAGAAGCGCGGCATTGTCGCTGAGCTGATAGGAAAATTCAGTGCGCGTAAGCTTCTGCGCGGCTTTGATATCTCCGCTATCAATCGCTTCCAGAGCCTTGTCACAGGCAGCTTTCAGTCTTTCGGCTTCTGTGACAATCTCTGCCCACAGTTCCGCAAAGCTCTCTTCCTCTTCGCGTTCGTGATTTATGATTGCAACAAGCTCGTCCCTTATTGTGGAGAAAGTTTTCTTCGCTGTATCAATATGGTCCGTATCACCTGTTGTTTCGTAGTTGTTGAGACAATGGTTTGCATAGTCCGCATCTGTTATATACTGCTGTGTGGTTACATACTGCAGAAGAACTGTGTACTTCGCTGATTGTTTGTAGAGAGAAATAAATATACCATCGTCAATTCTTATAGAAGACATTATATCCAGAAATGTCGGATCATCCTCTACAAACGAATTTCTGTCACAAGTGAAAGAGAATCTGTAGAAGCCGTCAACGCCTTTTGCGATAAACTCAAGGGTCACAAGGTCTCCTTCGTACGTAAAAGTTCGGTAGCCTGTGGTTTTTCCGTAGGTAACAAGGCTTACATCGGAAGAGAGAGGAAGTCCCAGAACATCTGTTGTATATTCTGATTCAGACATCTCAAGATCAGTTTCCGTATCGGGAACGTAGATTGCAACGGAGTTTCCGTCACCTTCGAATGTAAGGAAACCGTCGCTGTCGAGATTGCCCACGCGCTCATACGTTTCCGGGTATTCAATGATTATTCCGTAATGCTGATTTTCGTATCGAGCCGTTTTAACGTCGGGTTTTTCTTCAGGGATGTTTGCAACGCCCGAAATAGCATCATCCTCGGGCTGACATGCTGCGAGGGAAAGTGTAAGAACAAGCGCAGATAAAATGCAGATAAATTTCTTCATACTTTGCTGCCTCCTAATCGTTTGGTCTGTCAAGGGAACGGTACTGAATAGCTTCGGCTATGTGAGTTGCGCGAACGGAATCATCTCCTGCAAGGTCTGAAATTGTAAGCGCAAGGCGCAGGATTTTATCATAAGAACGCCCCGTAAGACCGAGCGTTTCAAATGCTGATTTGAGAAGAGCTTCTGCATCCGCTTCGAGATTTATAAGCTCGTGGAGCCTTCTTGAGGAAAGTTCAGCATTGCACGAAACACCTCGAAGATACGCCTTCTCGCGTGCTTTTTCAACTCGCTTTCTTATTTCGTGCGAGCTTTCGCCAACCTCTGTGTTTGACATATCGTTGTAGGTTACGGCAGGGACAGAAACGTGAATGTCGATTCTGTCGAGAAGCGGACCTGAAATTTTCCCCATATAATTCTTGACGGAGAGCGGAGAGCAGGTGCACTCATGGGCATCGTTTTCAAAGCCTCTCCAGCCGCATTTGCACGGGTTCATAGCACAGACGAGCATGAACCGCGCAGGGTACGTCACGCTTCCCGAAGCACGGGAAATTGTGATTTCGCCCGTCTCCATCGGCTGACGGAGAATTTCAAGCGTGTCGCGGTGAAATTCGGGGAGTTCATCAAGAAAGAGAACGCCATTGTGTGCAAGCGACAGCTCACCGGGAAGAAGTGCCGAGCCGCCACCTGAAAGGGAAACGGTTGATGCCGTATGGTGCGGAGCGCGGAAAGGTCGCTCGCAAAGAAGCGGGTTTTCATGCGAAACAAGCCCGCGGATAGAGTGAAGCCCTGTTGTGCGGAGAGCTTCTTCGTGTGTCATATCAGGGAGAATTGACGGAAGCCTTTCGGAGAGCATGCTTTTGCCCGAACCCGGAGGGCCGAGCATAATGACATTGTGCCCGCCTGCCGCCGCAATCTCAAGAGCGCGTTTTACGTTCTCCTGCCCCTTTACATCCGAAAAATCAAGATGCTTGCGGGAAGATGGAGCGGGAGCCCATACCGGCTCGCGGGAAAGGGAAGTTTCGTTTTTAAAGTAGCTGACAAGCTCCGCGGCAGTTTTTACGCCGTAAACTTCAAGGTCATCACCTGCAAGGGATGCCTCTTTTGCGTTTTCATAGGGAACAAAAAGCCTTTTCACACCGTTTTTCTTTGCGGCAATCGCCATGGAGAGAACGCCGCGTGCCGCGCGGAGCTCACCGCCGAGCGAGAGCTCGCCAAGAAAAGCGCAATCGGATGAGATTTCGGGAAGCTGCCCTGAGGCAACAAGCATACCGAGAAGAATCGGAAGGTCATATATCGGGCCTTCTTTTCTCGTGCCCGCAGGGGCGAGGTTGATTGTGATTTTGCTTTTCGGGAATTCTGCTTTGAGATTTTTTATGGATGCGCGGACTCGGTCGCGCGATTCGCGAACAGAGGCATCGGGAAGCCCGACAACGTCGAAACTCGGAAGTCCGCTCGAGAGAAAACACTCTGCGGTGACAATATATCCGTCGGCACCGTCAAGGCCGAAAGAGAGTATTTTCGATACCAAAAAAATCCCCACCAGTCAATTAAAGATAAATATCCATCCTAATAAAGTATAACATATTAAAAAGAGTGTTTCAAGTGCAAGAAATTGATTGTAAAAATACCCCTCTTTGTGCTATAATTAAAATGTAAATTTGTACAATAGGAGAAGTATGCTGTGGCAAAGAAAGAAAACATCAGAAACTTTTGCATAATAGCTCATATCGACCACGGTAAAAGCACGCTTGCGGACAGACTGCTCGAAAAGTGCAAGGCTGTCACGGAACGCGAGATGGAAAACCAGCTTCTTGACGATATGGAGCTTGAGCGCGAGCGCGGTATTACGATAAAGGCCCGTGCCGTGCGCCTTGACTATATTTCAAAGGATGGGGAAGAGTATGTCCTCAATCTCATCGACACTCCGGGACATGTTGACTTCAACTACGAGGTATCGCGTTCCCTTGCTGCGTGCGAGGGTGCGCTGCTTGTCGTTGATGCATCGCAGGGCATTGAGGCGCAGACACTTGCGAATACGTACCTTGCAATTGAGCACGACCTTGAGGTTCTTCCTGTTATAAACAAAATCGACCTTCCGAGTGCTGACCCAGAGCGCGTAAAGGCAGAGGTAGAGGATATTATCGGCATTCCTGCAGAGGATGCGCCTGCAATCTCCGCAAAGATGGGAATCAACATCGAAGACGTGCTTGAATACGCGGTTGAGAATATCCCTGCACCTAAAGGAGACGAAAATGAACCCCTCCGCGCGATAATCTTTGACAGCCGCTACGACTCCTATCGCGGCGTTGTCGTTTATATCAGAGTTATGGAGGGCGAAATTCGCCCGGGAATGAAGATAAAGCTTATGGCAAGCGGAGCAGAGTTTGACGTTGTCGAAACCGGCTATATGCTTCCGCGCGGAGAGCGCCAGACAAAGGGGCTCACGGCAGGTGAAGTAGGCTTCTTCACCGCAAGCATCAAGAACGTTAAAGATACGCAGGTAGGTGACACGGTCACGGCGCTTGAAAACCCTGCAGCCGAGCCGCTTCCGGGTTATCGCACAGTGCGCCCGATGGTCTTCTCGGGTGTGTACCCCGCAGACGGCGCAAAATACCCCGATCTTCGCGATGCGCTTGATAAGTTGAAATTAAACGATGCCTCCCTTACCTACGAGCCTGAGTCTTCTGCGGCTCTCGGCTTCGGTTTCCGTTGCGGATTCCTCGGTCTTCTCCATATGGAAGTTATTCAGGAGCGCCTTGAGCGCGAGTACAACCTCGACCTTATCACAACCGCACCGAGCGTTATCTATAAGGTCAAGAAAACCGACGGCGAAGAGCTTATGATTACAAATCCGCTCAACTACCCGAACCCCTCTGAAATTGAGTGGGCAGAGGAGCCGTTTGTTTCGGCAAACATTATCGCTCCGACGGAATATATCGGAAACATTATGGAGCTATGCCAGGAGAGACGCGGTGAATATAAAGATACCAAATATCTTGATGCAACGCGCGTTGAGGTCCATTACGACCTTCCGCTCAACGAGATTATCTACGATTTCTTCGATGCTCTCAAGTCAAGAACGCGCGGATACGCTTCTCTTGACTATGAGCTTCAGGGTTATCGCAAGTCAGACCTTGTAAAGCTTGATATTCTCTTAAACGGTGACCCCGTTGACGCACTTTCGTTCATCGTCCATTCGGAAAAGGCGTACGCAAGAGCGCGTCGCCTTGCCGAAAAGCTCAAGGAGCACATTCCGCGTCAGCTTTTCGAAATTCCGATTCAGGCGACCATCGGAAGCAAGATCATTGCGCGTGAAACCGTAAAGGCGCTCCGAAAAGACGTTCTTGCAAAGTGCTACGGCGGTGACATCACGCGAAAGAAGAAGCTTTTAGAGAAGCAGAAGGAAGGAAAGAAGCGAATGCGCAATCTCGGCTCGGTAGAAGTGCCGCAGGATGCGTTTATGGCAGTTCTCAAGCTTGACGAATAGAGGTCGATATGATGACTCCCCTCGGCGTGTATATACACATCCCGTTTTGCCTGTCAAAGTGCGCATATTGCGACTTTTACTCGCAATGCGGCACAAAAAATGAATATGACGAATACACATCTGCGCTCATAAAGCACATAAGCGAGGCACAGATGAAAACGTCCGACTATGTTGTCGACAGCATCTACTTCGGTGGAGGTACACCAACCTCAATAGGTGAGCGCAACCTTATAAAAATCCTCAAGACGGTCAGGAAGAACTTTAAAGTCTCTTCCGATTGCGAGATTACGTGCGAGGCAAACCCGAACACGGTAACTTTCCCGATGCTTAAGAAGATGCGAAAAGCAGGGTTCAACCGAATCTCGTTCGGTATGCAGTCGGCGGTTTCTTCGGAGCTTCGTGTGCTTGGCCGCACGCACAGCTTTGAGGATGTGGTCTCGGCAGTTGAAGCCGCGCGGCGTGCAAAGTTTGAAAATCTCTCGCTTGATCTTATGTACGGGCTTCCACAGCAGACGAGAGAAAGCTTTTTTGAGTCAATCTCGGCGGCAATATCGCTTTCACCTGAGCACCTCTCTTGTTACAGCTTAAAGCTTGAAGATGGTACTCCTCTTGCAGAGAGACCCGAAACGCTCTTCCTTCCCTCGGATGACGAGGTTGCAGATATGTACCTCGATATGGTTGAAAAGCTTGAGGAAGAGGGATATGAGCAATACGAAATCTCAAACTTTGCAAAAGCGGGAAGAACCTCGCGCCACAATATGAAGTATTGGACACTCGGCGACTACTGGGGCTTCGGTCCGTCGGCACACTCGCTCGTCGGGAAGAAACGCTTTTCGTACATCCGAGACCGTTCGGGATATATCGAAGCACTTCGAAACGGTGAGGAGATAATCGACCGAATCGAAACGATAAACGAGACCGCGCGTTGCGGTGAGTATCTTATGCTCGGGCTTCGCACGGTGCAGGGCATACGTGCAGACGTACTTGAGAAGAAATATCTCACGTTTTTTGATGAGATTGAAAAGGTGCTTTTAAAGTATTATAAATCGGGGCATGCCGATTTTGACGGAGAGGCGTGGAGGCTTACTCCGAAAGGTTTTTTGGTTTCAAATGTGATAATAGGGGATGTGCTTGATGCGCTTGAAATATCGCGCCATCTCGTCCGCCCTGCAAACGGTTATATAAGAAAGGAAGTATAAATCATGCGTGCAGTTATTACGGTTATAGGTAAGGACACAACAGGCATCATTGCCGCAGTCTCAAACGTTCTTTCCGAGAAGAAGATAAACATTCTCGACATCAACCAGAGCGTTCTCTCGGATATGTTCGTAATGGTAATGCTTGTTGATATTTCTACAAGCGAAGCTCCCTTCTCGGCTCTTTCCGAAGAGCTTGTTGCGCTCGGCGACAAGATGGGCCTCAAGATTCTCGCAATGCACGAGGACATTTTCAACACAATGCACAGAATATAAGCCGAGTAAGATGAGGTAGAGCAAAATGATAAATTCATTCGATATTCTTGAAACGATAAAAATGATAGAAGAGGAGCACCTTGACATCCGCACCGTCACGATGGGAATCTCACTTCGCGACTGCGCAGGAAGCGATATCAAGGCAGTTTCCGAAAAGGTTTACGACAAGGTCACGAAAACTGCGGAAAACCTCGTGCGTGAAGCAGAGGAAATTTCCTGCGAGTTCGGTATTCCTATTGTCAATAAGCGTGTTTCCGTTACTCCTGTTTCGATTCTCGCGGATGCGGTTGATGCAGAGGACGTAACTCCGCTTGCAAAGGCTCTTGACCGCGCAGCGGAAACGCTTGGCATAAACTTTATCGGCGGTTACGGTGCGCTTGTTCACAAGGGAACAACAAAGGGTGATGAGCGCCTTATCGTAACTCTCCCCGAAGCTCTCGCGGAAACCGAACGCGTCTGCTCGTTTGTAAATGTTGCGACAACTCGCGCAGGAATAAATATGGACGCGGTAAAAACTCTCGGTGAGCTTGTCTGCAAAATGGCGTACTTAACCCGTGAGCGCGAATCCATCGGTTGTGCAAAGTTCGTTGCATTCGCAAACGCAACGGAAGATAACCCCTTTATGGCAGGCGCTTTCCACGGCGTCGGCGAGGGTGAAGCTGTCATCAATGTCGGCGTTTCGGGCCCGGGTGTTGTCCATAAGGCGATAAAGCGCGCAGGAGACGTCAACCTCACAGACCTTGCAGAGGTTGTAAAGCGCACAGCATTCAAGATTACGCGTGCAGGCCAGCTTGTTGCAAAAGAGGCAGCCGCGAGACTTGGCGTTCCGTTCGGCATAGTTGACCTATCTCTCGCACCTACTCCCGCAATCGGCGACTCGGTTGCCCATATCCTCGAGGAAATGGGACTTTCGTCCGTCGGTAGTCACGGAACTACCGCGGCGCTTGCTCTCCTCAATGATGCGGTTAAGAAGGGCGCGGTTCGGCTATGTCCGCACGTCGGCGGCCTTTCGGGTGCGTTCATCCCCGTGTCTGAAGACGCAGGTATGATAGAAGCCGCAACAAAGGGACTTCTCTCGTTTGACAAGCTCGAGGCAATGACGGCAGTATGCTCGGTTGGTCTTGATATGATAGCAATTCCCGGCGACACACCGCCCGAGGTTATTTCGGCAATCATTGCAGACGAAATTTCAATCGGCGTTGTAAACAACAAAACCACAGCTGTCCGCGTTATCCCCGCATACGGAAAGAAAGTCGGAGATTTTGTAAACTACGGCGGACTTCTCGGAGAAGCTCCGATTATGAATATCAGCACCTGCTCTCCTCTTAAGTTCATCTCCCGTGGCGGCAGAATCCCGGCTCCCATCCACAGCCAGAGGAATTAAGCTTATGGATATTTCGAAAGACGAGCTCTATATGCGCGAAGCAATCGCCCTTGCAAAAGAGGCGGCGGCTCTTGGCGAAGCCCCTGTCGGGTGCGTTATCGTGCTTGAGGGCGAGATTATCGGTCGCGGCTATAACCTTCGCGAGAGCGACGGCGACCCCCTTGCTCATGCAGAGCTTATCGCAATCGCCGAGGCGAAAAACCACGTAAAGGGATGGCGGCTTTGCGACGCGGAGCTGTATGTTACGCTTGAACCCTGTCCGATGTGTGCAGGTGCGTGCATAAATTCGCGCATTGAGCGCGTGGTGTTTGGCGCGTATGATAAAAAGGCGGGTAGCTGCGGATCAGTGGTAAACTTATTCGAGCTTCCGTATAACCACAAGCCCGAACTTTCGGGCGGTGTGCTTGAAGAAGAGTGCGCCGCGCTCCTTTCAGACTTCTTTCTCTCGCTTCGCGAGCGCAACAAATTGCGCAAAAAAGAAAAAATGGTCGAAAATTAATATTTTTGTAACAGACAAATGTTTTTTTGTTAATAAATGAGGAGTAAAATTTAATTGTAACAGCCGAAAGGCTTTTACATATATTTTGATTATTACGAGAAAAATTCTTTTCTCTGTTACTCCTCCCCACTCCTTATTGCAACAAGAAAAGGGCACTTTGAAAAAAGTGCCCTTTTCTTGTATTTGCTTTTAAATATTACTATTGAATATTAAATTGCTTTATTAGAAACCGTATATATCTAAAGAGTAACCGAGAATTTCTCCTACTAAAGTAATCTTTCCTTTTACGGTTACTGTGTTGCCGGTGGAAAAGGTTTTTAACTTTTCCTTTTGGTCGTCCGTTTGAACGTTGCATAAGACACCTTGAAGCGCCCATTCATTATTTGAGGGATACAAATAAAAATTCTTTCCACTAGCATCGATGGAATCTATTCTGCCGGTAATCTGAACATATTCATATGTATGTTTCTCTTTTGCAGTCAAAGCGTTGGATTCTAAATCTTGTATCAACTTTGCTACAGTGTAGGAGTTGTACTTAATATTGGGATTGTTTATTTCTAAATCGCAGTATTTGATAAGTATTTCACAGTTTTTTTCGAAGACATCTCCTTCGTTGAAGTCTGTCTTTCCGCTCACAGATATAGTGTCTACCTCATTTATCGACAAGGAACCCCAAAAACCAGTATCTGCATTATAAATCGCCTCAGTTTTGATATTTGTAAAGCCTGCTTGCTTCAATCCGTTTACTACCTCTTTGTAGTCACTAGTGGAATACATATAAGAACTTTTCGGGATTTTTGCCTGTGTTTCACTCAAAACAGGCTCTTCTGCTTTTGAATCGGTTTTTTCGCTCTCCTCGACAACTGTATTTGAGTTAATATCCTCGACACTTGTGTCCGTTGTAAGCTCTGCTACACTTATTTGGTCCATAGTGCAAGAGATTTTATACTTAAGGGAGGTGTCGTTTGAAACGTCAAACTTAACACTCCCATCTATGCTACTATCATCCTCTTTTTCAAATGAAAGAGAATGTCTGCCGGCTGGCAAGTTCACGTTGTAGGAATCTTGGCTTCCATGGTCAAGTGTTCCAACCTCCTTGCCATCGACAAAAACATTAACGTCGTACCGGCTAAAGAACAAGTTTTCGACGCAATCAACGTCCAATTTAACGGAATATGTTACAACATTTTGGGACTCCGGTTCGCTTATTGTTCTTTCAGCATTGCTACAAGCTGACATAATTAAACAAAGAGCTAAACTCATAACTACACACAGTTTTTTCATTTTCGGTCCTCCATAATACTTAATATCGAGACATTCCCTAGTGCAAACAGAGATTTACATATTAATGATAGCTCACAACAGGCAAAAAGTCAACAAAGTTCGAGTTTTAGGCTTATGGGTAAAGTCTTCCCCTTGTGGGGAAGATGGGTTGCGAAGCAACTCGGATGAGGTGGAAAGAAACTATAGATACAAAAGAAAAGAATAGTGGAGCAAGATAAACTTCCATAAAAGGCAAAGAAAATTCAATGCACAAAACGCTTTTCTTGTATTTTTGTTTGACATAAAGAGGCATAAGATATATAATATAAATTAAAATAGGTAAATGTTTAAATTTTCCATACAGGAGGTAATTTATATGTTCGAAAATCGTGTTTACAACTTCTCTGCAGGTCCGTCTATGCTCCCTGAGGCAGTTCTCTGCCGCGCAAGAGACGAGATGCTCAATTTTAACGGCTCCGGTATGTCCGTTATGGAGATGAGCCACCGCAGTAAGGTTTATGACGATATCATAAAGGGTGTTGAAGCTCGCCTTCGTAAGCTTCTCGGAATCCCCGACAACTACAAGGTTCTCTTCCTTCAGGGCGGTGCATCGTTGCAGTTTGCATCCATTCCGCTCAACCTTATGAAGAGCGGCAAGGCAGATTACATAGTCACAGGCCAGTTCTCAGGCAACGCTGCAAAGGAAGCAAAGAAGTACGGCGAGGTAAACGTCGTTGCAGACCTCAAGAGCGAAAACTACGCTCGTATCCCGTCGCAGGATGAGCTTAAGCTCTCTCCCGATGCAGACTATGTCCACATCTGCGCTAACAACACAATCTTCGGTACACATTGGAACTACTTCCTCGAGACGGGCAACGTTCCGCTTGTTGCGGATATGTCATCCTGCATCCTCTCCGAAGTAATCGACGTTTCAAAGTACGGCGTTATCTATGCAGGCGCACAGAAGAATATGGCTCCTGCAGGTCTTACGGTTGTTATCGTCCGCGAGGATCTTCTCGGAAACGCTCGTGCAGATATTCCGACAGTTATGGATTACAAGGTAATGGCAGAGAAAGAGTCAATGTACAACACACCAAGTACTTATCCGATTTATGTCTGCGGTCTCGTTCTTGAGTGGATTGAGTCTCTCGGCGGCATCGCAGAGCTTGAGAAGATCAACATTGCAAAGGCAAATCTTCTCTATAACTTCCTCGATGAAAGTAGTCTCTTTATCCCGCACGCTGAGAAGAATTCACGTTCTCTCATGAACGTAACTTTCAGAACAGGTAATGAAGACCTCGATGCAAAGTTCGTAAAAGAAGCGGGAGCAGAAGGCTTCCTCTCCATCAAGGGTCACCGCTCTGTCGGCGGTATGCGTGCTTCAATCTACAATGCAATGCCGGTTGAGGGCGTCGAGAAGCTCGTTGCCTTTATGAAGGACTTTGAAGCAAAGAACAAATAGGAGGACACTTTCCATGTATAACGTAAAGCTTGTTAATAAGATTTCGTCAAACGGTCTTTCCCGTTTGCCGAAAGAAACATTCAACTGCGGCGCAGACGTTGCAAACCCGACAGCGCTCCTCGTGCGTTCCGCAGACCTTCACTCTGAAGAATTCAACCCTGAGCTTCTCTGCATCGCTCGTGCAGGTGCGGGTGTAAACAACATCCCGCTTGACCGCGCAGCAGAGGCAGGTATCGTTGTTTTCAATACTCCGGGTGCTAACGCAAACGCAGTTAAAGAGCTCGTTCTCACAGGCCTCTTCCTCTCTTCAAGAAAGATTGTTGAGGGTATTGAATGGGCAAAGACACTTAAGGACAGCGGCGACGAGGCTGCAAAGCTCGTTGAAAAGGGAAAGGGTCAGTTCGTCGGCCCTGAGCTTGAGGGCAAGACTCTCGGTGTAATCGGTCTCGGTGCTATTGGTGTTCTTGTTGCAAACGCTGCAGAGCGCCTCGGTATGAACGTTCTCGGTTACGACCCGTATCTCTCCGTTGACGCGGCTTGGAGCGTTTCGCGCAATATCCGCCACTGTACAGACATCAACGAGATTTACGAAAAGAGCGACTATATCACAATCCACGTTCCGGCTACTCCCGAAACTACGGGTATGATTAACTCCGCTACAATGTCCATCATGAAGGACGGCGTACGAATTCTTAACTTCGCTCGCGGAAGCCTTGTAAACACAGCTGATATCTTAAAGGCTATCGAAGAGGGAAAGGTTGCAAAGTACGTAACCGACTTCCCTGAAGCTGCTCTTATCGGTGTAGAGAACGTCATCGCAATTCCGCACCTCGGCGCATCCACTCCCGAAAGTGAAGAAAACTGCGCAGTTATGGCAGTTGATGAGCTCAAGAACTACGTTCTCAAGGGCAACATCAAGAACTCCGTAAACTTCCCGACAGTTGTAATGCCCAAAAGCGGCGATTGTCGTCTTTGCATTCTCCACAAGAACGTTCCGAACGTCGTAAACAGCATCACCTCCGCAACGAGTGCGGCAGGGCTCAACATCGCAAATATGCAGAACGCTTCAAAGCGCGACTGGGCATATACGATGATTGACATCGACGGTGACATTTCGGATGACATTGTCGAAAAGATTTCAGCGCTTCCGGAAGTTGTCCGCGCAAGACTTATAAAGTAGTTAAGAGAAGCTTTTTGCTGTAAAATTAAATATTCACACAGAGTGTCGTCCATACTGTTTGGGTATGGTCGGTGGAAAGGGAACACGGTGAGAACCCGTGACGATACCAGTCGCTGTATGTGTCGAAGACCTTATATCCGAAGGCGAAAGCCTGTCATTGGGAAACTGAGAAGGCAGGGTATAGGGGCGTTGAGAAAATCTATATGACACGAGCCAGAAGACCTGCTTTGATGCTTTTCCGTCCGTGCTTTTTGGCATAGGAAAGGTAGATTTGTAAAGCGCTTTGAGGATTTTTGCCTCAAGGCTTTACTCACTTTGCAAATTGTGAAGCTCACGGAAATACTGCCGTGGCAACCAATATGGTTGCCACGGCATTTTATTTCAAAATTAAAAAGGAGAAAAAGAAAAATGAAAAAGTTAACAGCAGCAATACTTTGCATAATTATGGTGCTCTCGCTGGTGTCGGGAGTTGCCTATGCAACAGATGAAAACATAAGTGTTACAGTAAGGTTTGACGCGGCCACTGTCGCGGAGGATATGGATACGTTATATTCAGACCTTCTCGCGGCAGGTATAATCGACGTAGAGACGACAAATCTCCCGTCTGATATAACGGTAACCGTCCCGAAAGGCTCGAGCGTGAAGGCGGTTATTGAAGAAGCGCAGAAAGAGTGTGCATTTACGATAGAAGGTCTTTCGGAAAACTATATCACGCAGGTCGGATTTGTCGGAAGTGACGTGCTTGAAAATCTTGTAAGCATACCCATCGGTGATTACTTCAGCGGAAACATCTTCTCTTCGGCAGGCTGGAGTTTTTCGCTTGACGGCGAAGCTCTCACGTCCGGAATTGATGCTGCAACTGTCGGAAATGACGGTGCAGTTATCGAAGGCCGCTTTGGCCTCTATATAGGCTGGGACGAAAACTGGAACGCAATAAACTATGACAGAAATTTCCTTGCAAGCTACGCAGAGTTAAAAGAACTCGCAGAGCGTACTGTCAATACGGAGAATTTCAGCGAGGAACA
>JAZQSI010000111.1:0-6928 GCA_045629985.1 Eubacteriales bacterium | reverse complement strand
ATCAGTATATTTATACCACGCATCAAATATTCTTCTTCCAAGATCACAGAGACGGTTTTTATCTGCTGTGCGAAGTCTTAAGTCGGATCGTAGCCATGTCGTTCTGTGAGCCAAGGAGTTGGCCAAGGGAGTTGTCTTCCTAAGACCGCTTGGCCTCCGACTTATCAGTATATTTATACCACGCATCAAATATTCTTCTTCCAAGATCACAGAGACGGTTTTTATCTGCTGTGCGAAGTCTTATTACAGACATCGGCCACTTTACACGGGCAACGGATACATCCTCAAATCCCTCTATCGTATATGTCTGCTCCTCTTTTGCACGTTCCATTGCAAAGGTGTATTTTCCGCCCTGGAAATGCTCGTGCGAGAGAATTGAGCCGCCGACAACCGGCAGTCCTGCGTTGGAGCCGATGAAATAGTGCGGGAAAGCATCGATGAACGAGACGAGCTTTGCGAAAATGTCACCATCAACCTTCATCGGTACGTGCTCGCGGTTAAATACGATGCAATGCTCGTTATAATAAACATACGGAGAATACTGGAATCCCCAAAGCTCGCCACAGACTTCAATCGGGATAATTCTGTGGTTCTGGCGCGCAGGGAAATCGAGCCGTCCTGCATAGCCCTCGCTTTCGGGGCAAAGCGCACATGCGGGATACCCCGCTTTTGGTGCCGCGAGAAGCTTTGCAATGTCCTTCGGGTCCTTTTCAGGCTTTGCGAGATTTATAGTAACGTCAATCTCTCCGTACTCGGTGTCAACCGTCCATTTAACGTCGCGCGCGATGCGGTAACGGCGGATATAGTCCGTATCGTTTGAAAAATTATAGTACCAATCTGTCGCTGCCTCCGGACTTTCGAGATAAAGTTCGCAGAAGCGGCTTATGACTTCGGAAGGCTTCGGCACAAGCTCTCCCATAAGGCGAGTGTCGAAAAGGTCAAACTCCGTTTGCGTCTTTTCTATAATTCCCTTTTCTGCCGCATACTCGCAAAGGGAGATGAGAATCTCCTCGAGCGACTTTTCCGACGGCTCCTCTTCGTGAAACTCGGCAAGAGAGAGAATGTCACAAAGTCTGTTTCTTGTATAAGTGCGGTCGAGCGGAGACACGAGGTCTCTCTCCTCTGCATAAGCGATAAGCGCCGCTATGTCTGCATAAATGCTCATTTTATCTACCTCTTAATCTATTCTAATTCCACCCTCGGCACGGAAGGACAATACCTTTGAACTTCCGTCACCGAACACCTTTTCCATTCCGCTTATAAAATCATTTGTCATATCAGTCGGCACAAACGCCTGAAGCGTTCCGCCAAAGCCGCCGCCGTGAACCCTCACCGCACCGCGGTCTGCGAGAAGTCGCTCGGCAAGCGCAAGGCCTACCGCCATCGCCTGATTCTTTATGTCTCCCGTAGCGTAAATATTCTGGAGATACTTAAACGACGAATTTCCCGATTCGTTAACGAGCTCAAGGAATCCTGCAAAATCGTTTTTCTTAAAGCTTTCTGCCTCTTTACCTGCGCGGTCGCTATCGTCAAGATAGTGAATTGCGCGGCAGAGAGCACGGTCAGAGACCGTTTTTCTAACCTCGGGAAGTTTTTCGTAAAACTCATCTTTCGAGACCTCGGAAAGCCGAGTTTTTCCAAAAAACGCCGCAACCTGCCCCATCTCGCGCGGAATCGCGGCGTATTCATCCGTAAGGTCTGCGTGGTCTGCACGAACGTCAACTATAACAAGGTCATACCCTGCCGCACGAAGGTCAAACTCAATCTTCTCGACCTTTGCAGGCGAGGATGCGAAATCAATTGCAACAATTCCGCCAAAAGCAGACGCCATCTGGTCCATAAGACCACACGGCTTCCCAAAGAACTCGCGCTCGGCAAAAGCCGAAACCTCGGCGAGCGTATGCGGAGAAAGCTTTTCTCCTGCCATATCGGAGAGTGCCGTTGCAACCGCGACCTCGAACGCCGCAGAGCTTGAAAGACCCGAACCGGAAAGAACCTCGGAGGAAATGTACATATCAACACCCGAAAGGTTGATTCCCCGTTCAGTGAGGCCCTTTGCAACACCGCGAATAAGTGCGGCGGTCGTATTCTTTTCTTCTTCGCGCGGGGAAAGCTCGGAAAGCAAAATCTCAAAACGTCCGTAGCCTTCACACTCGGCTTTTATGACATTTTCTCCGTTCTGCGCCACGACAGCCACGGTTTCAAGATTTATCGCCGCGGCAAGAACGCGCCCACCCTGGTGGTCGGTGTGGTTTCCGCCAATCTCGACGCGCCCGGGTGCAGAATAAATTCTTACTCCGTCGCGTTTTCCGAATTTTTCTTCAAAAGCTCCCTTGAGAGCCGCATATTTTGAAACTTCTTTCACAGCTTTCTGACCTCTTTCCAAAGCATCTTATGTTTATTGTCCCTATTTTAAGACAAAATATGAAAAAATCAAACCTTTTTGCTCGTTTTTTCAAAGTTTTTTCGTATTTATTAGTATAACACACCACAAAGGCAATGTCAAAGCCCGACGGAGCTTCCGTCGGGCTTTTGTTTATGTTTTCTTTATTATTTTTGTTCTGCACTTCGGGCAGGTAATTTCAATCTTCCCTTTTCCGCGCGGCACGCGAAGCTGTGTCTTGCACATGCGGCATTTGAAATACTTGTGGGTTTTTCTCTCTCTTCTCTTTCTCTTTGAGAATGCGATTTTTTCGCTTATCTTGTTGTGAATTCTCATATACGCCGCAAGCTCACGCTGACGCTTATAAAAGTTTTTTGAAAAGCACCGGAAGTAACCCCATACAATTATCGCAAGCGCAGGAATGGAAAGAAACGCAAGCGGACGAATACAGGAAAGAAATGCAAGAGCGCAACCGACAATCAAAAGAAAATTGCCGAGCTTATCCATACCGTAGCGTCCTTGCATAAAATATCTGATTGTGTTGCCCAAACGACCAAAAAAGCCGCGCATAAAACTCGCCTCCGATAGAAGATATTCCTATTTTATACAAATTCTATCCCGAAATCAAGCACCTTAACAGCGAAGTTACAGATTGTTTACACAAAAAAGGATGTGGAATTTTCCACATCCTTTTTTAAAAAAATCAGTTTCTTACTTTACGAGCTTCTTTGCTGTCTCTACAACGTTTTCAACAGTAAAGCCGAACTTCGGGAAGAGCTTTGAGTACGGAGCAGAAGCGCCAAATCCCTTCATGCAAACCAAAGCACCGTCAAGACCAACGTAACGGTCAAGACCGAAGCCGCAACCTGCTTCAACGAATACTCTTGCGCGGATGCTCTTCGGGAGAACGCTCTCGCGGTATGCTTCATCCTGCATCTCGAAGAGAGCAACGGACGGCATGCTTACTACGCGAGCCGGGATACCCTCTGCTGCGAGCTCATCGTATGCCTTATAAGCAAGCTCAACTTCAGAACCTGAAGCAATAAGGATAACCTTTGCATCCTTGCTGTCGCGGAGGATGTAACCACCCTTGAGTGCTTCGCGGCCAGTCTCCTCGTAGTACGGGAGGTTCTGACGTGTTACAGCGATACCAACCGGGTGCTTGCCGTTTGTAACTGCATAGTACCAAGCAGCAGCTGTCTCGTGGCCGTCTGCCGGACGGAAGTCAACAAAGCCCGGGATAGAACGCATTGCTGCGAGCTGCTCAATCGGCTGATGTGTCGGGCCGTCTTCACCGACACCGATGGAGTCGTGTGAGAATACGTATGTAACCGGAAGCTCCATAAGAGCAGAGAGACGCATTGCCGGCTTTACATAGTCGGAGAATACGAAGAATGTAGCAACGAACGGATGAATGCCGCCGTATGCTGCCATAGCGTTTGCGATAGCGCCCATTGCGTGCTCACGAACACCGAAGTGGATGTTGCGGCCTGCATAGTCGTTCTTTGAGAAGTCGCCGCCGTCCTTGATGTTTGTCTTGTTGGACGGAGCAAGGTCAGCAGAACCACCGAAGAGGTTCGGCATAATCTTTGCAAGGCGGTTAATCATTTCACCTGAGAGGTTACGTGTAGCGTTTGCCTTGTTCTCAAAGCTCCAGAACTCTTCAGCATCGAGTGCTTCCATCGGGAGCTTGCCGGACATGAGAACTTCCCATTCCTTTGCAAGTTCCGGATATGCCTTTGCATAGTCTGCAAAGAGCTTGTTCCACTCGTCTTCATTCTTGTTGAGGTCAGCGACAACGCCTGCCATATGAGCGCGAACTTCGTCTGATACGAAGAACTCGTCTGTCGGCATCTCAAGGTTTGCCTTGAGAGCTGCAAGCTTCTCTGCGCCGAGAGCTTCACCGTGAACCTGGCTTGTGCCTGCGTTCGGTGCGCCGTAACCGATTTCTGTTGTAATCTTGATGAGAGTCGGCTTGTTCTTTTCAGCCTTTGCCTCGTCGATAGCAGCAGCGATAACTTCGATGTCGTTGCCGTCAGCTACTTCGAGAGTCTGCCAGCCGTATGCTTCAAAGCGAGCGCAGACATCTTCTGTAAATGCGATGTCGGTGCTGCCTTCGATTGTGATTGAGTTTGAATCGTAGAGAACGATGAGCTTGCCAAGGCCGAGAGTACCGGCGATGGAAGCAGCTTCTGAAGCGATACCTTCCATAAGGCAGCCGTCGCCGCAGAGAGCGTATGTATAATGGTCAACAACGTCGAAACCGTCGCGGTTGAAAGCAGTTGCAAGATGGCGCTCTGCCATAGCGAAACCTACTGCGTTTGCGATACCCTGACCGAGCGGGCCTGTTGTAATCTCAACGCCGTTAACTTCGCGGTATTCCGGATGTCCCGGAGTCTTGCTGCCTTCCTGACGGAAGTTCTTGAGATCGTCGATTGTGAGACCGTAGTCAAACATATGGAGAAGAGAATAGAGCATAGCCGAGCCGTGTCCTGAAGAAAGGATGAAACGGTCGCGGTTCTGCCACTTTGAGTTCTTCGGGCTGTGCTTCATCTTGCCTGCCCAGAGAGCATATGCCATCGGCATTGCGCCGAGAGCGATACCCGGATGTCCTGATTTTGCCTTATCGATAGCTTCTGCAGCGAGAACGCGCATGGTATCGATAGTAGCCTGCTGTACAGTTTTCATATCGTCACCTCATAAAAAATATTCATATGTAGTTATTTTATCACAAACTTTTCTCTCTTGCAAGCACAAAAGCGGACATTCGTTGAAATGTTCGGGCAAAACAAAAAACTATTGACAGTTTTTCGTATTTTTATTATAATATGTTAGTATTGTGAAGAGGAAACCTCTTCCCTCTTCACTATTACCTTTTACTTAAAATACGGGGGTGTAGCTCACCTGGGAGAGCGCTTGAATGGCATTCAAGAGGTAGTGGGTTCGATCCCCATCATCTCCACCACGTCACGGCAAGTCTTTTTGGCTTGCCGTGCATTTTTTTGCACGGCGGCGCTTTTAAGACTGCCGCTCCTTCTTCCCGCAAAGCCTGCTTTGTGGGAGCCCTTTTTCGTACCATCCGAAGCTTTCAGCGGTTTTTGTTTCGTGCTGCGCGAGTAACATACAAAAAGACGGGCGAAAATTCGCCCGTCTTGTGGTGTTATTCAGTTATACCATATTCTGCCGCCAGTTCAATAAGCTTTTCCGCCCATTCGGGAGATTCTTCGTTAAGATGCTCGATTGCACTTTTGCCATCTTCGCTTTTAATGTAGGGATTAGCACCGCGTTGCAAAAAATATTCAAATGTTTCATAGGAATATTTATCGACACCAAAACAATATCCGCAAAGATAATATGGGTCAGATGCATCATAGCCGCATTCCTCAATAAAATAGCGAATTAATTCTTCGTGCTTCCAATAGCATGCACTGTAAAGATAACCTTTATAGCTCATATCCGTTCCGGCGTTCACCAGCTCACGGATAATTTCCATCCCGTTCGGAGGAAGTTCAAAATTTTCAATTATATCCTCTATTGGCCTTTCCAAGGTATAGGGAGCGGCGCCCTTTTTAAGCAGATACCTTACTATCTCCGGATTGTCGCTTTCTACGGCGGCATACCACAAAGGACGAAGAAGCGCATTTATCTCTGCATAATTAACATCTGCCCCATTTTCAACTAAAATTTTAACCAGTTCAAAATCGCCCTTTGAACAAGCTAACTGCAAAGGAGTCTTCCTGTACGGAAACTGTGCGAATGCTTCCAGCAGCGGGATTCCGGGGACTGAATTCGGGTTACCGTATTTTAAAGCACTTTCCAGCTTTTCCATATCATTGTTTTCGATAGCATCAAGCATACGGGAACACTGATATTTCTCAAAACCAACGGCTATGGCATTACCTGTCAGAAACAACAGGATTATCACCGCTACGAGGAAGAATATTTTCTTCATAATATTGGAGAACAAGAGGCGTCACAATCCTTTCTAACATTGATGTAGAATCATCCGGAGAGTTACCCCATAAAACCCATGGGGCAACATCTGCAAGAAAATGCATAAATTTTTCTTTGACTTCTTCCCGTTCGATTTTATTCCCTGTTCCGAAATCGTAATAGTATCGCTGGTTTTTGTTTTTTAATAGTTGGTTTTCATAAATCCACGTATTGTTTAAATTATTCATGATAATCCTCCTTAATTATAATGTATTTGTATTGTTTTTGCAATACAAAACGGACACTCTGCGCACACGGAGATTCCATTATGAATCGCGCACAAATTCATAATCGGTACACTCCAAAGCATCACTGCCATAAATTATAGCACTAATTTAATTTCGTGCATGACAACTTTTCGTATTCTCGGGTTATGACAAAAAAGCACTTGCGAATTTTCGCAAGTTCTTTCTCTCTTACAGATTATTTATTATTTCAAGTGAGGTTTCGATGAGCTTTTCTGCAGTACCCTTTACATACTTTGCAGAAAGTGCCTCATATCCGCCTTCTTCAAATGCCGATGCCGTCGGGTAATATCCCTCATAGCCGTTC
>JAZQSI010000110.1:0-8158 GCA_045629985.1 Eubacteriales bacterium | reverse complement strand
GAGCGCGGTGGAGAAAGCACCGAGCCCTGTCCAGGCGAAGTTGCAGATTGAGTTTGAAACGGACCACGCCGTAATCTCGATAGTGGGGAAAGTTGCCGTAAGAGTAGAAATAAGAAGCTTGCCCACATAGAAAAGCGCATTTCCGATGCCATTCGTGCCACCGATTATAGCGATTTTTTTGATAACCGCCCAATCGGGCTTGTAGTGAAGAAGCTTGTCAAAATGAACCTTTAAGTTCTTGTTATGTAAAAGGATGACACTTCCCGTTGCCCAGACAACACGGCTTATCGTAGTAGAAAGACCTGCACCTGACGCACCCATATCGAAAACATAGATGAAAATTGCATTTCCCACGACGTTCAGGAGGTTTGATGCAGTGAAAAGAACAACGGAGAGCGTGTTTTTACCGATTGAACGGAGAATAGATGCCGAGCCTTCGCCTATTGCGTAGAACGGATAACCGAGCGAGAGCCAGAAGAGATAGTCAAGGCAAGCATTGAAAACATCTTCGTCAACGCTTCCGTAAACAAGCCTTAAAATCGGTTCGCGGAAGAAAAATAGAATAATGCTTATGAAAAGACCTGCCGCGGTTGCGAGGTAGATAAACTGCTTTGCCGATTCGTTGGCAAGCTTTGGGTCTCCCTTTCCGACAAACTGCGAGGTAATAACGATACCGCCGCTTGTCGAAGCTGTTATAAGCATAATGAAAATAAGAGTAATGTTTCCGACGAGAGAAACGCCCGAAACTGCAGCCTCACCTGCGCTCGATACCATTGCCGAGTCAACGAGGTTTGTGATAATCGCAAGAAGCGAGCTTAAAAAAAGCGGAACGGTAAGTTTAACGAGGTCGCGGTTAGAAAACATCCGTTTGTTATTTGAAAGTGTTCTTTCCATTTCGAAACTCTCCTTTTAAATTTAAGATAAATTCATGAGAGGAGGCTTTCGGCTTCTCTCGGAGAGAATATCAAATCGCCTTTTTATTAAGCCATTTGCCTCGGTAGAAGTGAATTGTGTTGAGCACCGAGCGGAAAACCCAGTCTGCCCACATACCTATCCAGATTGAGATAAATCCGATGCTCGTAACCTTGATGAGAAGAAGCGTGAGCCCGATTCTGAAGACGAACATCGACGCAATTGAGGAGACGAACGGGAAGGAGATTTCGCCCGCCGCACGGAAAGCTGAGGAAGGGACGAAGGCATGCGAATAGAGAGAAAAGATGGTAACCACCACACCGACTGCGGTGAGGTCAGCCGCCTTTATAAGCGTATCCTCGCCGAAGCCAAAGAGGAGAACAAGCTGTTTTCGCAAAAGGAAAATTGCGGCGAAGACAACGACCATGAAAAGGGTGGAGATGCGAGTAATCTTCTTTGTGTAATACTTCGCCTGATCCTTTTCGCCTGCGCCGATACATTGACCCACGACGGTGTTAAGAGCCGTGCCGAGTGTGTTCAGGCTTGCCCAGCCGAAGTTACATAGCGATTCAGAAACGGAGTTTGCCGCAATGTAAATTGTCGGGAAAGTTGCAACAATGCTCGAGAGGATGATTCTTCCAGAGTAGAAAAGGAGGTTTTCAAAGCCGTTCGCGCCGCCGATTTTGAGAATGCCCCTCATAATCTTGAAGTCAAGCTTTATGGGAAAGATTTTCGTGAGCGGAACCTGAAGCTTTTCTCTGCGGCAGAGGATGAGCCCGATTGCGGCATAGACGAATCTCGCAAAGGTGGTCGAGAGAGCCGCACCCAGAACGCCCATATTGAACTTATAGATAAGGATGGCGTTTCCGATTATGTTGAGAACATTTATGAAAATCGACATAATGAGCGGAATCTTCGTGTTTGCCTGCGCACGCAGAAGGTCGGCACAAGCACCGCCGACTGCGAAAAACGGAACGCCGACCAGAATCCAGAAAAGGTAAGTCTTCGTGCTTTCAAAGACCGCACTTTCAACTGTCGGGAAAAGGAAGGTGAGAATCTGCGGAAGAAACGCCATACACAGAAGCGAAAAAATGATTGCAACCGCAGTCGAGGAATAGAGAAGCTGGCGTGCCGAGGAGCGTGCACGCTCCATGTCGCCACTTCCGATATACTGCGTCGTGAGGACAACGCCGCCATGTGCGAGCGCCGAAAAGAGCGTGATGAGGAGTGCGTGAATCGGTCCTGCGAGGGAAGTGCCGCTCGTTGCGGTCTCGCCTGCCGAGGAGACCATTATCGTATCAACGATACCTGCCGAGAGCGAAAGAATCGACTCAAGCACAAGGGGAACGACGAGAGAAAGAAGCGCACGGTTTGAAAACATTCGTTGGTTATTTGAAAGTGTGCTTTCCATTCTTAAAATCTCCTTTTATAAAGGGACGTAACTTAAGCCAAGGGGAGGTTTTCCCCTTGGCTTTATACTACATTATTGAAGGGATTTCTGTTGAGAAAATATCAAGAAGAGTGAGGAGCGTCTCGCGGACAAGAGAAACAATCGAAAGCCACGATGCGCGCTCTTCCTCGTTTTCGTTTGCGAGAATCTTGTTTTCAAAATAGAAACGGTTGAAAAGACCTGCAATGTCAAACATAACTTCGCAGATTGCGCTCGGAGCCTTTTCGTCAAACGCGCGAAGAAGAACATCTCCAACCGAGAAGAGCTTGATTAAGAGTTCGCGCTCGGTGTCACTCTTCGGCGGAAGAATCTTGCCGCAAACAGCACCCGCATCCTTCGCCTTTGCAAGGAGAGAGGAGATTCTGACAACCGTGTACTGGAGGTACGGACCCGTCTTTCCCTCTGTCGAGAGGAAACGGTTGAGGTCAAAGATGTAATCTCTTGAACGGTGGTTTATAAGGTCGCCGAACTTAATCGCCGCGATACCGATTTTTTCGGAGTTTGCAAGTTTTTCTTCTTCGGAGAGCGTTTTTGCAATCTCGGATGCGTCAATACGCTCGCGGGAAGCGTCCATCGCGCTCTGAATGAGAACGGAGAGGCTCATAACGCCGCCCTCACGTGTCTTATAGGGCTTGCCGTCACTGCCGTTCATCGTACCGAAGCCGACGTGGTAGAGCTTGGTATCGGGGTTTACGATTTCAGCCTTCTTCGCAAGGCGGAAGACCTGCTTGAAGTGCATCGACTGGCGGCTGTCAACGACGTACCATATCTCGTCGGGCTTAAAATCAGCCATTCTCTGAACGATTGTTGCAAGGTCGGTCGTTGCATAAAGTGCCGAGCCGTCAGACTTTGAGATGATAATCGGCGGCATGGGCTCTTCGTCCGTTTCTTCTGCGACGTCCGCAATAAGCGCGCCGTCGGAGAGATATGTAAGCTTCTTTTCATCAAGTGTTTTAAGAAGCCCCGGAACGTACGGGTCAGCATCGCTCTCGCCAAGCCACATATCAAAATCAACGCCAAGGCGTTTATAACTCTTTTTAAGGTCAGCTACCGAAACCTCAAGGAACTTCTTCCAGAGAGCAACATATCCTGCGCGACCGTTCTGCAAATCAAAGGTTGCACGCATTGCACGAGCGCGGAACTCTTCGTCCGTCTTTGAGCGTGCGCTTGCTTCGGGATAGAGCTTTGAAAGGTCGTCGATCGTGACGGGGCTTTCCTCGGGATAGCCATCGGTGATATTTGCATCAAAATAGGGAAGGTCGGGAGAAACTCTCTCAAGCTCGGCAATGATAAGGCCCATCTGGAGACCCCAGTCGCCGAGGTGAACGTCGCCGATTACGTTATGACCGAGGAAACGCGCAAGACGCTTTAAGGTTTCGCCGATGATAGCGGCGCGGAGATGACCGACGTGAAGCGGCTTTGCAACGTTCGGGCCGCCGTAGTCAACAACAATCGTTTTCTTATCCATAAGCGGGAGAGCGAGACGGTCGCTTTCCGTCATAGCGCTTGCCTCGCTTGCTATAAACTCATCGGAAAGGATGATGTTTATAAATCCCGGAGGCGCGACGGTAACGCTCTTGAAAATTTCGTTTTCCGAAAGGCGAGCGACAACGTCGTTTGCAATCATCATCGGAGCTTTTCTGTGAAGCTTTGCGCCCGTGAGCGCTCCGTTGCACTGGAACTGTGCAAGGTCTGGGCGGTCAGAGAAGGTGACAACGCCGAGAGACGCGTCATATCCTGCCTTGACAAATGCTTCGGTAACAATATCCGTAAGTCTTGTTTTTAAAGTTTTCATAAGGTATAACTCCTTAAATTTGAGTTTGAAGCCTTCCTCTTGCGAAAGGGAAGCCTGCTCCTTTCGAAGCAGTTTTTAATATGCAACGCCCCAGTAAATCATTTTCTTTGCAGGCTTGCCGCAAATCGGGCAGACGTCGGAAATCTGCTCCTGCGCAAACGGCATGCAACGTGAGCTCATGCCTGCTTCTTCCTTGACCTTAAGCTCGCAGTCAAGGTCGCCGCACCACATTGTCTTTACGAAACCGCCCTTGGTCTCTGCGATTTCTTTCATCTCTGCAAGGCTTGTTGCAGTGTATGTGTGCTCCTCACGGTTAGCAAGAGCTCTGTTATAGAGAGCTGTATGAATTTCGTTCATAATAGCGTTGACTTCCGCTACGATGTTTGAAAGCTCAACAACCTTCTTCTCGCGTGTTACGCGGGAGACGAGAACGCACTGACCTGCTTCAAGGTCGCGCGGGCCGAGCTCGATGCGGACGGGAACGCCCTTCATCTCATACTCTGCAAACTTCCAGCCTGCGGAATTGTCGGACTTGTCGCACTTTACGCGGATGCCTGCATCGGAGAGAGTCTTATAAAGTTCGTCTGCTGCTTCGAGGACGCCGCCCTTGTGAGCCGCAATCGGGATGATAACTGCCTGAATGGGAGCGACCTTCGGCGGAAGAACGAGACCGTTGTTGTCGCCGTGTGTCATGATGATACCGCCGATAAGACGGGTTGAAACGCCCCAGGATGTCTGGTGCGGATTTGTGAGCTTGTTTGTCTTGTCTGCAAACTGAATTTCAAACTGACGTGCAAAGCCGTCGCCGAAGTAGTGGGAAGTTCCTGCCTGAAGAGCCTTTCGGTCGTGCATCATACACTCGATTGTGTATGTAGCCTCAGCGCCCTTGAACTTCTCCTTTTCTGTCTTCTGTCCGCGAGTTACGGGCATAGCGAGAACGTTCTCGCAAAAATCTGCATAGACATTGAGCATTGTTTCCGTAAACTCTTTTGCCTCTTCGGCGGTTGCATGGATGGTGTGACCCTCCTGCCAGAGGAATTCGCGGTGACGGAGGAACGGGCGGCTTGTCTTCTCCCAACGGAGAACGCTGCACCACTGGTTATACTTCATCGGAAGATCGCGGTGGGACTGGAGCACGTTTGCAAAATGCTCGCAGAAGAGAGTTTCCGAAGTCGGGCGGATTGCATAGCGCTCTTCGAGCTTTTCACTTCCGCCTGTTGTGACCCATGCACACTCGGGAGCAAAGCCCTCAACGTGGTCCTTCTCCTTCTGGAGAAGGCTCTCGGGAATGAGAAGCGGCATATAGACGTTCTCAACGCCCTGCTTTTTAAATTCCGCATCCATAATTTTCTGGATGTTCTCCCAGATAGCGTAGCCGTAAGGACGGTAGATGAAAACGCCCCTTATTGAGGAATAGTCGATGAGCTCTGCCTTTTTGCATACGTCAGTAAACCACTGGGCAAAGTCAACCTCCATATCGGTAATCTGTTCAACTTTCTTATCGTTTGCCATTTTATTCTACGTCCTTTCCAATAAACCTTTTCATAATCGTGTAAGCGAGGGGAATGAATTTTCCCGTAGCTTTTCCGTTTTCTTCGTCGTAGGGGAGACCACTCTTGTCGTCGATACCGTCGCCAAAGATAACGTACGGAACGGGCTCGATAACGTGCGTTCTCTCTTCAATTGGTGTCGGGTGGTCAGGCATGAGGAGGATTCTGTATTCCTCGCCGAGAGAATCGAGATATTCTTTGACAGGGCCGAGAATGTCCTCGTCGATGCGCTCGATTGACTTTACCTTAAGCTCGGTATCGCCGTCGTGGCCGCATTCGTCGGGAGCTTCAACGTGGGTAAAGACGAAGTCTGCGCCGTTCTTAAATGCATTTATCGTAGCCTCTGCCTTGCCCTTGTAGTTTGTGTAGTAATCGCCCGTTGCGCCCTCGACCTCGTAAGTCTTAAGTCCGATGCCGAGCGCAAGGCCCATAATAAGCGGAACTGCCGTAACAACCGCGCCCGAGATTCCGTGAGCCTCGGGGAAGCTTGAAAGCTTCGGTTTTGTTCCCTCGCCCCAGAGCCAGAGGCAGTTTGCGGGCTTGAGTCCTTTTTCCATTCTGGCGATATTTACGGGATGCGCCATGAGAAGGTCGTAGCTTTCCTTCATCATAGCGAGAACTTCCTTGCCGTAAGGTCCTTCGGGGAGATAGTCGCGGATGCACTTGCCGAGGATGTCGTGCGGCGGCATCATCGTGTAGTTATAGTCGATGCCCGACCATATCATAATATGGCGGTAGCTTACGCCGCGGTGGAAAGCGCGGTTTGATGCTCCGAACTTTTCCTGCAGTGCATCAAGAAGTTCGTAAGCTTCTTCGTTTGTGATCTTATCCGAGCTGTGGTCGAGCATAATCTTATCTTCAAACTCTCCGTCGAGGGAAATGCTCACCAAGTTTGCGCGGAAGACCGTATCATCGTCCTTGAGCGGAATGTTAAGTCCCAGCGCCTCAATCGGGCTTCTGCCCGTGTAGTATTTTTTCGGGTCATAGCCAAAAACGCAGAGGTTTGCAATGTCACTGCCTGTCGGCATGCCCTCAAAGAGAGTGTTGGTAAGTCCGAGCTCTCCGTTTTTGGAAATATAGTCCATATTCGGCTTATTTGCCGCAGAAAGCGGGGTCTTTCCCGAGAGTTCGGGAATGGGACGGTCAGCCATACCGTCGCCGAGCATAACAAAGTATTTCATATGTGAAACCTCCGAGATGTTATGTACATACTTATCCAATATAATATTATCTGTAATTATAACATTTAAATTGAGAAAAATCAACGCTTTTACTTGATTTGAAGCCGAAAATAATGTATTATTTATATATAAAAATTCAAGGTGGTGGGGAGCTTGAAAATATCGTCAATGTTTGAGAGCGGAAAATGCGTTTTCTCGCTTGAAATTTTTCCGCCGAAAAAGGAAGGCTCAATCGACAGTATGTACGAAATTCTCGACGAGCTTTCTGACATAAACCCCGATTTTATAAGCGTTACATACGGCGCAGGCGGTTCTGCCGCAACGCGCGCAACCTCGTTTTTAGCCGGCGAGATAAAGTCGCGCTGCAATATCGAGCCGCTTATGCACTTAACCTGCGTTGCACAATCTCGCGAAGAGGTTGAGGAAACGCTCTCGTCCATCTCCAACTACGGAATCGAAAACATCCTCGCGCTTCGCGGCGATGTTCCGCCGGATGGCGAGAGAAAGTACGATTTTCTCCATTCGTCCGATCTCGCGGCGGCGGTTGCGGCGCACGGCTTCGGCGTTTCGGGTGCGTGTTACCCCGAGGGCCACGTTGAATCGCCCGACCTTGTCACCGACACGCTGAATCTCAAATTTAAGATTGAAAACGGTGTCGAACATCTCATCTCACAGCTCTTTTTTAGAAATGACCACTTCTATCACTTCCTCGACCGCGTCCGTCTTGCGGGAATAGATGTTCCGATAGAAGCGGGAATAATGCCGATTACGAACAAGCGCCAGATAGAGAGAATGGTAACGATGTGCGGTGCGTCAATCCCTGCCGAGCTTTCAAAGCTCATGCAGAAGTATGAAAACGACGCTGAATCTCTCACTGCGGCAGGAATAGAATACGCCGCCGAGCAGATTTCGGACCTTATCGACCACGGCGTTGACGGCATCCATCTTTACACTATGAACAACCCATCCACCGCACACAGGATTTTTGACCTCGTCCGCGGAAAGATGGGAAGATAGAGAAAAATAAAACTTTTGGGGGATACATATGCTTATTATAATGTCAGGAAGCGCAGGAGTCGGAAAGAACACAATCATCAACGAGCTCCTTAAAGAATATAACAACCTTACCCTTATGCCGACGGTTTCCACCCGCGCAATGCGCCCGGGGGAAGAGCAGGGCCGCCCGTATATCTTCGTTTCAAAAGACGAGTTTGAGGGTATGCTCTCCCGCGGTGAGATGCTTGAATACTGCCCGATTCACGGCAACCTC